>JABSON010000023.1 GCA_013215915.1 Campylobacteraceae bacterium
TTCTTTATGTATATATTTTTTACTAATGATGTAAACTTAAGTTTCTTATTTCATAATATTGAACCAATACATTTTTTCTCTAACTCTTTTTCTTTATTTTTATGTATTGAATTATTTATTAAAGTAATAATAACTTATTTGTTTTATCAGTTATTTGTATCTTTAAAAGCCAGAAAAAGTGAAAAAGATTAAGATAAATACCTAATAGCTTTTTTATGCAAGTTTAGATAAAATCACCCTTAATCAAACAAATCAAAGGATAAACATGGATTGGGGTAAGGTAACTTATATATTCTTTTCACTAATGTCTCTAACTACTACGGCTGGTTTTTTATATGAACCACATGCTGTTCCACTTTTTATTGCAGCTTCTGTAAATATAATATCAACTATTTTAAAAATTGGAGTTAGAAACTTGCTCTCAGCAGAACTACTAGCTAGTTCATTAGTTGCAGATTTACACTTAATCCCTGCATTTATGGCCTTAACATTTATGGATAACGAAAGATTAGCAATGGCACTAGCAATTGGTGCAGTTGTAGCAAATTTATTCTCAATAGCTTTAGCTTTAATTGAGAGTGCAAAAAGTCAAGACAAGGAAGAATACTAATGGAATATAATGCAAAAAGCATAGAAGCAAAATGGCAAAAATACTGGTTAGATAACAAAAGTTTCGAACCATTAGAAGATAAAACAAAAGAGAAAAAATTTATTTTAAGTATGTTTCCTTACCCAAGTGGTAGAATTCATATGGGACATGTAAGAAATTATTGCCTAGGTGATGCTTTTGCTAGATATTTTAGAAAAAAAGATTTTAATGTATTACATCCTATTGGATGGGATAGTTTTGGAATGCCAGCCGAAAATGCTGCTATAAAACACAAATTACATCCTAAAAAATGGACTTATGAAAATATTGATTATATGAGAGCAGAATTAAGAACTTTAGGTTTATCATTCTCTGAAAATCAAGAATTTGCTACATCTGATAATTTATATTCAAAATGGGAACAAGAATTTGTTATCAAAATGTATGAAGATGGATTATTATATAGAAAATCAACAACAGTTAATTGGTGTGAGCCTTGTCATACTGTATTAGCTAATGAACAAGTTGAAGATGGTTGTTGTTGGAGATGTGATACAGAAGTAGATCAAAAAGATATGCCAGGATATTATATTGGTATTTCTAAATACTCTCAAGATTTATTAGATGATTTAAAAACTTTAGAGGGTCAATGGCCACAAAAAGTTTTAACAATGCAAGAAAACTGGATTGGTAGAAGTGAAGGTTTAGAATTTTCTCTAAACTTATCTGATGATACAAAAGCAAAATTAGATAATAAATTTGAAAACTTCTCAGTATTTACTACAAGAGCTGATACTATTTATGGTGTATCTTATTGTGCACTTGCGCCAGAACACGATATTGTAAAACATCTTATTTCTAATAAATTATTATCTTCGGAGAAAATAAAAGAAATTAAAGATATGCAAAAAGTATCTGCAAGAGATAGAGCTATTGAAGAAAAAAGAGGTCTAGACTTAGAAATTACTGTTATTCATCCTTTAACTGGTAAAACTATACCTGTATGGGTTGCTAACTTTGTATTAGTTTCTTATGGTGGTGGTGCTGTAATGAGCGTACCTGCTCATGATCAAAGAGATTTTGAATTTGCTAAAAAATATGATTTAGATATTAATCAAGTAATTGTTTCAAAAGATGGAATTATAGAAGATATGAAAGAAGCTTATACAGCTCCTGGAGAATTAATTAATTCAGAGTCTTTTACTGGTATGAAAAATACAAAAGCTAAAAAAGCTGTTATTTATCATTTCGAAGAAAACAAATTAGGTCAAAAACAAATTAACTTTAAACTTAGAGATTGGGGAATTTCAAGACAAAGATATTGGGGAGCTCCAATTCCTTTTGTACATTGTAAAGAGTGTGGATTAGTTCCTGAGAAAAAAGAGAACTTACCTATTACTTTACCTGATGATGTTGAAATTACAGGTGAGGGTAATCCTTTAGATACTCATCCTACTTGGAAACATTGTGCTTGTCCTAAATGTGGTGAAGCTGCAGTTAGAGAAACTGATACTTTAGATACTTTTGTACAATCTTCTTGGTATTTCTTAAGATACGCAACTGACCATAAAAAATGGGAAACAGAAGGTATTTCAAAAGAAGATACTGATTACTGGATGGATGTTGATCAATATATTGGTGGAATTGAACATGCAATTCTACATCTTTTATATGCAAGATTTTTCACAAAAGTATTAAATGATTTAGGTTATGTTAATTCACGTGAACCTTTTAAAAACTTATTAACTCAAGGTATGGTTTTAAAAGATGGTGCCAAAATGTCTAAATCTAAAGGTAATGTAGTTGATCCTGATTTAATTATTGAAAAATATGGTGCTGATACTGCAAGACTATTTATGATGTTTGCTGCACCTCCTACTAAAGAGCTAGAGTGGAATGATAATGCTGTTGAAGGTTCATATAGATTTATTAAAAAATTTGCAACTAGATCTGAAAATGCTATTGGTGTTTCTATTGAAGATATTAAAAATATTGATCATAAAGCATTAAATAAAGAAGAAAAAGAAGCTAGAAAAAAAGTTTATGAAGCTTTAGTTAAAGCTAATGAAGTTTATACAAAAACTTATACTTTTAATACTTTAATTGCTTCATCTATGGAAGCTTTAAATGCTTTAGGAAACCAAAACAATAAAGTTATTTGGGCAGAAGCTTATTATATTTTATCAAATATTTTAGAGCCAATTATTCCTCATTTATGTAGTGAAATTGCAGATAATTTATTCTCTTTAGAGAACTTTACTAATGCTTTAGAATTAAAAGAAGAAGTATTTGTTAGTGATAGTATTACTTTAGCTGTTACTATTAATGGTAAAAAAAGATCTGAAATTGAAGTGGCTTTAAATACTTCAAAAGAAGATATTCTTAAACTTGCAAAAGAAGTAGCTTCTAAATGGTTAGAAGATAAACAAATTATTAAAGAAATTGTAGTTCCAAATAAATTAGTTAATATAGTAATAAAAGGTTAATGCAGAATGAAAAGTATAAATTTATTTAAAAAAGTATTTTTAATACTTTTCGTTTCTTTATTTCTATCTTGTTCTTATAAACCTAGTGTTTATTATGCAAAAAAAGAGTTTTCAAACAATATTTATGTTGATTTAGATATTAATTTAGAAGATCCTAAAAACTCTGTTTTAATAAAAGATGCTATGAATAAGTTAATTATATCAAGGTTAGATTCTAAACTTGTTAAAAGAAAAATTGAAGCAGATAAGGTTGTTTATATTAAACTTTCAAAAGTAAGTATTTCTGAAATTCAATATGATGAAAAGGGTTTCACAAAACTTTATAGAGCAAGTGTAAACATTTTGGTAAAAGTTATTTCATTAAAAGAAGTGAAAAGCTTTAATGTAAGTGGTATATATGATTTTTCACTAGATGATAAATCTATAATTAATGATTCAAAACGTTTTGATGCTATTAAAAATGCTTCCAATAAAGCATTAGAACAAGTTTTGTCTAAATTATCTATTTTATCATTTAAGAAATAATATGATAAATTTCAAAACTTGTACTTTAAGTAATTTACTAAGTCATAAAACTATGTATTATGACAAAATTGATTTTACAATCATATCTAGATCTTGGGAAATACTTAAGAAAAAGATAAAAACTCCTTTTGTAATACATATTGTTGGAACAAATGGAAAAGGAAGTACAGGTAGATTTTTAGCACATTATTTTAATAAAATTGGTAAAAGCGTATTACATTATTCTTCACCTCATATAAAAAGTTTCAATGAAAGAATTTGGATAAATGGGAAAGATATAAGTGATTTAAAATTAGAAGAATCGCATAAAACTTTACAGAATATTTTAGAGTTAGATTTATTAGAAAAACTTACATATTTTGAATATACAACTCTTTTAGCTCTCCTAAATTCGTCAGAGAAAGATTATTTAGTTTTAGAAGCAGGCTTAGGTGGTGAGTTTGATGCAAGTAATGTAATTTTTAATGATTTATCTTTAATTACTACTATTGATTTAGACCATATGAATTTTTTAGGAAATACAATTAAAGATATTTCATATACTAAAATGAGAGCTTGTGATTCAAATATGATATTAGGACATCAAGTACATAAAGAGGTTTTGTCTCACGCAAAAACTATATCAAATGAAAGAAAGTATAATTTATTTGAAATAAAAGATTTTGAGTTTTTAAAAAATTATAAAGATCTAGATTTTGCATCTTATTTGCTTAAAAACCTTGATTTATGTTTAGCTTGTTTAGTTTATTTAAAAATAGATATAAACTTAAGTATTTTCGAATCAATTAAACTTCATGGTAGATTTGAGCAAATTGAATCAAATATTATTATTGATGTTGGTCATAATCCTTTAGCAGCAAGAGAAATAAAAAACAACTTTAATAATAAAAAAATAATCTTAGTGTATAATTCATATGCAGATAAAGATTATAAAGAAGTTTTAAAAATATTAAAACCAATCATTAAAGAAGTACAAATTCTTGAAATTGATGACACAAGAATGGCTAATATTAGCGATTTAATCAAAGTATGTAATAATTATAATATAATAGTAAGTAAATTTAAAAAAAACAATAAAAATGAAGATTATTTAGTTTTTGGTTCATTTTTGGTAATAGAAAGATTTTTGGAAATATATGAAAGATAGATTAATAATTACTGTTTCTGATGTAAATAGTACAAAATCGTATAATATACATCAGTTAGTTAAAAAATCAATTATAATAATAATAATTACAGCTTGTATAATAATTGCTAGTTCCATTACTTTTATTAAATATTTGAGTGATGAAATAAAAGAAGTTAAAACAAGTAAAGAATTACAAATAAAAGATTTGACTAAAAAGTCAATAAAACTATTAGCCGAAAATTCTTTTTATTCAGAACAAATAAAAGGTAAAGTTAAAGATATTGAAGCTTTATCTTCAAAATTAGATGATATTGAAGAAATTATTGGTCTTAAAAAAGATGATAAAAAAGATAAAATTACAAGAGCTACTTTAGCTAAAATTACTTCTGTTGAAAAAACTTACATGCAAAGAGTAATTCCAAGTGGATCTCCATTAGCTCAAACTATTACTAAATCAAGATTTGGTTATAGAAATCACCCTATTAAGAAAAAAAGAAAATTCCATAGAGGAATTGATTTAAAAGCTAGTCTTAATACTGAAGTTAGAGCAACAGCTGATGGTGTTGTTAAATTTGTAAGATCTATAAATACAGGTGATTTTGGTAGGGTTGTTATTATCTCTCATAACTTTGGTTTTGAGAGTGTATATGCACATTTAAATAAAACTAAAGTAAAAATAGGTGATATCGTAAGTAAAAATGAATTAATAGCTTTAACTGGTAATTCAGGAAGAAGTACAGGACCTCATTTACATTATGAAGTTAGACATGCAAATAGAGTTCTAAATCCAAAAGATTTTATAGACTGGAATTTAATTAACTATGAAGACTTATTTACAAAACAAAGGAGAGTTCAGTGGGAATCTTTAATAATGCTGATAAACAAACAGCAAAACAATCTGGTGCAACAATAATAGCTAGTGGAACTACTATTATCGGTGGTATTAATACACCAGGATCAGTTCATATAGACGGAAAATTTGAAGGTGTTATTTTAGATGCTGATATGATTTCAATCGGAACTACAGGTGAATTAATTGGAGATGTAAAAACAAATTCAATTACAATAAATGGATTATTTGATGGAAAAATCGACTGTTCAACTATTCATATCTTATCAAAAGGTAGGGTTATTGGTGATATCCTTTATTCTGAACTTATTATTGATGAAAAAGGTATGTTTGAAGGTAAGGGAGTAAGAAAAGGTTCTGAGCTTACAAGTAGATATGGCGAAATTGAAAAGAAAATTAATAATATTGTTGGTAATCAGTTCCAGCTAGAGCATGAAGAAGAACAAAAAAATAAATGATAGGTTAAATGAATTATATCTTCAAAGAGACAAAATCAATGAAGAAATAAATCATTTACAAAATCAAATTTCTGAAGACTTTACAAAAGAAGAAAAGATAAATATATTTAGATCTTTATTTGTTTCAAGAGAAGACATTTTTGCAAAAGAGTGGACTAGTAAAGACAATGTCTCAAAATTTTATCCTGTTCATACATCTTTTAAAGGTAAAACTTTTTTACCAATATCATCATTAGATATAGAATCACATTTAAGAGGAACTATTCATTTAGCCTCTTATGTGATAAACAAATTTAACTTATGTAAGTATATTGTATTACAAATCTCAAGTGATTCAAAAGAAGCAATAGTTTCTTTACTTAAAAAAAATTCACTTTCTGCATATTTTCAAATTGATTCAAATGATAATCTTTTAATGTGGATGTTTTTCCAAGAGAATATATCTGCAAAAGATGCTAAATTATTTGCTTTACAATTATTAAAAGATGCATATATATCTGGTAAAACTTATCCAAATAGTGATTTTGTAAACTCTAGTGTATTAGGATCTTTAATTGAACTTCCTTTGCAGTTAAAACAAAGATCATTAAATAAAACTCTTTTTATTAATAGTAAAAATGAAATAATAATAGATCAATGGAAGTTTTTAAATAATGTTCAAAAAGTCTCAAAACAACAATTTTATTCTTTATTAAAAACTTATGTTCCAAATAAGTTTGATGAAATTGAATTTCCAGATTTTGATTTAGAACTAATTTTATATGATTTTGTATATATAAGAACTCAAAACTTATCACAAACATTTTTAAATAAATTAAAAGCTTTTGCTTCTTTTGAGAATCCTCAAATAAAAATATTATTAAATTTACGTAAACCTTTATACAATACTCCTCGAATGTTAAAAAACTATGAAGAAGATGAAGACTTTTTAAAACTACCTCGTGGTTTGTTATATAAAATAAAAGACTATTTTAAAGATAATGATTTACAGTATTCAATTAAAGATAAAAGAATTTTAAATAAAGAAGAGTTTCCTGAAATTGTATTTACTTTAAGACCTGAGCAAAATGATGCAATTAAAGAAATTTCGAAATATGATTTTTCACTTTGTATTGCACCTCCTGGTTATGGTAAAACTTTAATTGCTTCAAAAATGATAGAAATTAGATCTTGTAATGCTTTAGTTTTAGTTAATAAAAATATGTTACTTGATCAATGGATTGAACGATTTGTTGATTATTTTTCTATGAATAAAAAAGATATTGGATTTTTAGGTAAAAGCAAAAATAAATTAAATGGAAAACTTGATATTGCAACAATGCAAAGCTTAAAAAATAATCCAGAATTAATTGAGAATTATTCTTTTGTGATAGTTGATGAATGTCATCACATTCCAGCTATTACTTTTGAGCAAATTATTAAATCTTTTAAAGGTAAGTATATTTTAGGATTAAGTGCTACTCCTAATAGAAAAGATGGATTAGAAGAGATATTATATGAACAAGTTGGAAAAGTTGCATATGAATTTAAAAAGAAAAAAACTATTACTCATGATTTAGAAGTAGTAGAAACAGAATTTTCTTCAAATAGTGATAATTATGCAACATTAATTAATGAAATTTGTATAGATGAAAATAGAAATAATTTAATATTTTCTAAAATAAAAGAAAATTTATCAAGAAAGATTTTAGTACTTAGTGATAGAATTGAGCATATTAATATTTTAGTTTCACTTTTAGAAGAAAATAATATTGATTATGTCTATATTCACGGTTCTATGAGCAAAAAAGAACAAAATGAAAATATTAAATTAGTTCAGACTAAGAGTCTAGTATTAGCTACTACTTCATATTTTGGAGAAGGAATTGATTTTCCTCATTTAAATACAATAATGTTTATAACACCAATTTCATATTATGGAAGATTAGTTCAATACTTAGGTAGAGTTGGAAGAAATGGCCAAAAATGTTTGGCTATTGATTTTTTAGATACAAAAAATGCAATGTTAAAATCAACATTCAAGAAAAGGTCTGATGGTTACAAACAAATGCATTATAAAAGGATAAAATAATGTTAGGAATAATTGTTGCAACACTATTTATTGCAATTGTCGTTAATTTAATTTTAAAAAGATTTCAGCTACCAACTATTATAGGGTATATTCTTACAGGTACTATTATTGCCTATACTTTCTCACTTCATGATGCTGTAAATAATCATACTTTAAAAGAAATAGCAGAATTTGGAATTGTATTTTTAATGTTTACAATTGGTTTAGAATTCTCAATTGAACATTTAAAGAAAATGAAAAGAGAAGTTTTTTTCACAGGTTCTTTGCAAATTATTTGTACAAGTGCTTTTGTAATATTAATTTGTATTTATATTTTAGACTTTGATTTTACTTCTTCTATTATTATAGGCGCTGCTTTATCTTTATCTTCAACTGCTATTGTTTTAAAAACTTATAATGAAACAAGAGAGATTAAAAAAAGACATGGTCAAAGAGTATTAGGAATTTTAATTATGCAAGATATTGCAGTAATTCCTATTTTATTAATGATTTCTATTTTTAAACTAGAAGGAGACCAAAGTATATTATATATAATTGGTGAAACTACTCTAGCTGCAATTGCTTTATTATTAGTATTATACTTTTGTGGTAAGTATTTATTAGAACCATTTTTTACTCATGTTACAAAATCTAATTCAGAAGAATTATTTGTGGCCTCTGTATTATTAATAGCAATTGGTTCTTCATATTTAGCTTATTATTTTGGATTCTCTTATTCTTTGGGAGCTTTTATTGCTGGGATGATGATTTCAGAGACAAAATTCAAACATCAAGTCGAATCAGATCTTACCCCTTTTAGAAATATATTATTAGGTCTATTTTTTATAACTGTGGGAATGCAAATTAAATTCTCACTAATTGCTGAATATTGGCATATAATTCTTTTATTATTACCTTTTTTATTGCTGTTAAAATATATTATTATATATTTAATTGTAAAAATTGATGATACAAAAAGAGTTGCTTTTAAAACTGCAATTTCATTAATACAAATTGGTGAGTTTTCTTTAGCTATATTAGAACTTGCAAGAAGTTCATCTTTAATTAATCCAGTTTATTCTCAAATCCTTGTAGTTACTATTGTAATTTCTATGATTTTAACACCTATTGTTTTAAAAAACCTATCATCAATGGCTTCAAAATTAGTTCCAGAAGATGTTTTAAAAGTAACAAATCCTTATACTATTCAAAAAAATTCAAAAGGTCATGTTGTTGTTTTAGGATATGGATCTTTAGGACAAGAAGTTGTTAAAAAACTAAAAGAGAATTATCAAGATTATGTAATTATTGAACATAATCATAAGTATTTTGATCAAGGGCATAAAAAAGGTGAGAATATTATTTTTGGGAATGCCGCTAAAAAGAATATTTTAGAGTCTGTAAATATAAAAGAAGCTTGTGCTGTTATTGTAGCAATTGAGAATCCAGATAAACTTCATTTAATATGTGAAGTTATTGATGACTTGACACATAATACTAAAACTATTGTAAAAACAACAAGTAATATTGAAAAAGAAGAATTGAAAAGTCTTCACTTAGAACATATTATTGTTGAGAATGAAATAGTTGCTTGTGCTCTTGTTGAAGAAACAAGATTTTGTAGCATATAAACTTCTTTACTAAATTAAAATATATTATCAGTAAGTATTTACTGATAATATAAATACTTTTTTATTCTTGCGTTTCAAAACTTCCATTAGAATCTAAATCAATAAATGCAGATAGAGATTTAATTCCAGCTAATACTTTTATTTTAATATCATTAGCCATTAAATATCTAGCTTCACCAGAATAAAGATTATCAATAATTTAATATTCATCTTTACTATTCTTTTAAAGAAAATGGAGTAGTGGACATATCATAAGAAGTATCATAATAAACATAAGAATTTAAGTTGTTCATATATGTTATTCATTGTGTTTGGTATATTTAAAAATTACCATCGTTATTTGTTAGTGAATGAAATGAAATGTTTTAAAGGCCATGAACTTTCCCTCTTTGAGTCATTTGATATGTTGTAAGTAGTGTAGCTTCTAAATCCTCTCCATTTTCATCAAATGATATTATCTTTCTATCAAATTTTGAACCTTTATGAACAATTATACTTTCTAAAATCATATCACTTGTATATGTGTTTTTTTGAGTTTTATAATTTTTAGAAGAACTATCATAGTCTATATAAACAGAATGAACAGATCCTTTTGCAAACTTACAATTAGTTAGAGTTATAAAATCATATTTTTCAATTGTTTTTACACCTTTAATACTTATTGTTCCTCCTTTACCATCATTACAAGGAAATGTTATATTGACAACACTTTTATCTGTATTCTTTATAGAACGTTGTAGACTAGCTCCATCTGTCTTTATATAACTATATCTTTTAACTGACTGCCATTTTGTATTGTAGTGTTTACTCTTTGGGCAATATTTGGAAAATCAATATTGTGAGGTTTTTCTACAATAGTAGAATTATTTGTACTAGTATTTGATCCCCAAGACAATAGAACTAATGATAAAACAGCAGAAACGAGAAAAACTTGAATTACTCTAATCGAAATCATAATTTATCCTTTGTATTTAATAGAATATTTTACTTTTAAATAATATTAATAATTATTCTTATTGAAAAACATGAAAACTATTTATTTTTTTAAAGTTATGCTTAAATTAGACCTTAATTTTATTGTTAATTATATATACTAAGTGATTAATAAAAAAGGGTCCAATATGAATGAAAAACTAAAAAAGTTAAAAGTATCCACTAAGATTTTAATACCAATTATTTTTGTCTCAATTTTTGGAAATATGTTTTTCAATTATATTAGTACAAGTAAAATGCAAGAAATTTCAAGATCAAATACAATCTCATCTTTAGAAATGTTAACTGACTCTATTTTTATTACACTTAGAAATGCAATGAATACGGGTGATCCAGCTATTATAAAAGATGCTGAAAATCATTCAAGAGATAATATTAATGGTTTAGACAAACTTATTGTTTCAAAATCTAAAGAAACAATAGAAATGTATTCTCCTTCTGCTTCATTTACAAGAGATATTAAAACTCTAGAAGTATTTACTTCTAAAAAACAATTAATAATAGATGTATTTGAAAATGATAAACATTTTTTAAGAGTATTAAAACCTATGATTGCTACACAAGACTGTTTAGCCTGTCATGCTAATCAAAATTTAGGTGATGTTATTGGTGTAATTGATTTATCTTTTGATTTAGATAAGTCAGATCAAAAAATTGAGGAATCATCTTTATTTTTGTTGTTTATATCTTTAGCTGTAATATTTTCTACTATTTTAATAGTATTATTTGTTGTATCAAAAGTTACAAAACCTTTAAATAATTTAAGAGGTGAGTTAGAAGAGTTTTTTGAATTTATTTCTTTTGAGCGAAAAACAATTAAAGCTTTTAAAGTTCACTCACATGATGAAATAGGATTAATGGTAGAAGCTATTAATTCTAATATTGAGAAAACAGTTAAAGGCATGAGTAAAGATTCTGATGTAATACAAGAAAGTACACAAATGTGTGAATTAGCTTCAAAAGGGGATCTAAGTGTACAAATAAATTCACAAGCTAATAACCCTGAGATTAATATGTTAAAAGATATTGTAAATAATTTAATTTCTTCTATGAATTATAATATTAAAAGAGTACTTACTACTTTAGATGATTTCTCAAATGATTCATATGATTCTAGAATTAATTCAAAAGGTACAACAACAGCTCAAATAAAAGAATTATTCTTAAAAGTTGATCACTTAGGAGAGACATTAGTAAGACTAAGTTCTCAGAATTTAAAAAATGGTTTAGCTTTAGAGCAAACATCAGAAGTATTTTCAAATAATGTTCAACAATTATCTGATTCTTCTAAAGACCAGTCTTCATCATTATCATTAGCTGGTGATAATCTTCAAGACATGACTACAAAACTTAAAAATACAAGTCAAAATACAAAAAAAATGCAAGAATATTCTAAGAAACTATTATCTTCTACAAAAGAAGGAGAAAATTTAGCAAATGAAACATTAGTTTCAATGTCAGAGATAAATGAAAAAGTAAATGCGATAAATGAAGCTATTAATATAATTGATCAAATTGCATTCCAAACAAATATTCTATCTCTTAATGCAGCAGTAGAAGCAGCAACAGCTGGTGAATCAGGTAAAGGATTTGCAGTAGTAGCACAAGAAGTTAGAAACCTTGCAAACAGATCTGCAGAAGCAGCAAAAGAAATTAAAGACTTAGTTGAAGATGCAAAAAATAAAGCAAAAATGGGTGAAGAAAAAGCTGATAATATGATTAATGGATATACATCTTTAAATGAGAATATTGATTCAACTATTGATTTAATTGAGTTAGTAGCTAAAGATTCACTTATTCAGCAAAACTCTATAGAAGATATAAATAACACTTTAATTGATCTTAATAAACAAACAAAAGATAATGTAAAACTAGCAGAAGAAACAAATATCGTGGCACAACAAGCTTCTAATATTGCAACCTTAATTGTAAAAGATGCAGGTGGAAAAAATTTTTCATCTAAAAAAAATATAAAAGTTAGAAAAAAAATATTTGATTTAGATTTTAAAGGACCGGAGAGAAGAGGAATTGAATCTGAACTTAAGAGAACTAAACAAACAATTAATTTAGATAAGGGAAAAGACAATAAAAGAGTTATAGTTACTAAGCCTTCTATTGCTAATACAAATATTAAAAACAATGAAGCGGATGAATGGGAAAGTTTTTAGAAAAGAAAAGATAAAAAAAGTTTAAAATAGAATAATCTATTTTAAACTTTTTATGATTTATTTATTAATTAAAAATATGTTAAAATCGCGTAATTAATAAAAAGGTCAAAAATGAATAAATCGTTAATAAGTAATCTAATCTCTTTTGTGACAATTCTTTTAGGATTTTATTTAGATAATAATATTCTTCTTAGTATTGGACTATTTGCTTTCTCTGGAGCAATTACAAACTCACTTGCAATTCATATGTTATTTCATAAAGTTCCCTTATTATATGGTTCAGGTGTAATTGAGAGTAGATTTGAAGATTTTAAATTATCAATTCATAATTTAATGATGAATCAGTTTTTTACAAAAGAAAACTTATCTAAGTTTTTTGAAGATGAAATAGGTTCATCAAAAGGTAAATTTGATTTAGCACCTATTTTAGAAGAAACAGATTTATCTCCTGCTTTTGATTCATTAAAACAAGCAGTTGTTGAATCATCATTTGGTGGAATGTTAAATATGTTTGGAGGAGTGGCTGCTTTAGAACCTTTAAAAGAACCATTTACTCTAAAACTTAAAAAATCAATTATAGAAATTTCATCAACACAATCTTTTCAAGATGCTTTACATAAGTCTTTAGGGTCAAGTGAAATATCTGATGATATTTATAAAAAAGTATCTGCTATTGTTGATAAAAGATTAGATGAATTATCTCCTACTATGGTTAAAAATATTATACAAGATATGATAAAAGAACACCTTGGATGGTTAGTTGTTTGGGGTGGTGTTATTGGTGGACTTATTGGTTTAGTATCTGCATTAGTTATAGGATAAAAAAATGATTGAAATATTAGTATTATTAGAAATTAAAGATTTAGAGAATAACGAAGTTTTTGAAAAACATATTAAAAAAGAAGGTTTTATTAAAGTACCTAATGAAGAATATGTATATACAGCACAAAGTTCTACAACAACGTTTGCAACAAAAGCATATATATTAGAAGTATTCGCAAAAGCTATGCAAAAAGGGATATCTACTAAATCATCTTTAGTATTTTTACTAAATGAAACTCCTTATCCTAATTATACTTTTGATGAAAAAACTAAAATGTTTGATTTAGCTGAAAGTACAGCAGTTAATGCATAATCTATATAATTTTTTTAAAGAAAAAAATGATTGTGAATTATTAATAGTTGCAGATGATAAACAAGCACAAACTTCAAAAGATATATTAGAATTTAAAGGTAAAAAAGCTTTTGTCTTATCTGATTTTAGAGCAAACTTTGGGGATGATTTATTATCATTCTCAGAAGAACTTCAAGTTATAACTAATACTTTAAATGATTTTTATAATTATAAAAAACAAAACAAAGTTTTAGTTGTTCCTTTAAGAACGGCTACTTATGCAATGCCAAAAGAAAAATGTTTTGATTCATTTGATATTGAATTTGCAAGTACTATTAATTTAAAAGAATTTAAATCAAAACTTTTTAACTGGGGATATTATTTTGTTGATATTGTAACTTCAGAGGGTGAAGTTTCAGTTCGTGGTGATATTATTGATATTTGTCCTTTAGGAGTATCTAAAGGCTTCCGAATCTCTTTATTTGATGATGAAGTTGAATCTATTAGAGAGTTTGATATTGAAGATCAGAAGTCTAATAAAGAAGAACTTGCTAAGATTACTATTACTCCAGCTTTTTTAGCTTTAAGCGAAGAAGATATAGATAATCTTAATGATCAAATCCAAAAAATAGAGAATGATGCTTTTATAAAAGATATTCACTCTTTAGGATTTTGGTACTTAGATGATTTAGGTGAATACTTACCTCAAAAGTTTACTTCATATATTACTTATGAAGCTTTAGATGAATTAGAAGAAGCTTATATTTTTGAAGCTAAAAGATTAAGTAAAGATAAATTCTTATCACTTCCTAAAATCTCTAAATCACATCAAACAAAAGTAATTGAGCCTGCAAATGTAAAAGAATTTATTTCATTTCACAAAGATAAAAAAATTACGATTATTTCTAATTCTCAGGCTAAAATAAATGCTTTTGATATAGCAGGTGATAAAAATATTAAATATGTATTTGAGTCTTATATTATTAATATAATAGGCGTAAATGAAGTTATTATTTCTTTAAATAAAGAAGTTAAAAAACGAAGAAAAAAACGTATTAAACTAGTTCTTGATGAATTAAAAGTTGGTGATTTTGTAGTACATGAGACTCACGGAATTGGTCAATATACTGGAATTGAACCTGTTGTAATTATGGGAGCTAAAAGAGACTTTGTAATTGTTAGATATGCGGGTGAAGATAAACTTCTTATTCCTGTTGAAAACATTGATATTGTTGATAGATATGTAAGTGATGGAAGTGCATATGCCACATTAGACAAACTAGGCAAAGGATCATTTACAAAACTTAAAGATAAAGTTAGAGATAAACTATTCGCAATTGCAAATGATATTATTAAACTAGCAGCTGCAAGAGAGTTAATAAATGGAATTAGAATTCCTACAAATACAAAAGTAATTGAAGCTTTCCAAGAAGAAGCTGGATTTGAGTATACAAAAGATCAAACACGATCTGTTAATGAAATATTTAAGGATTTAGAGTCTGGTCGTGTAATGGATAGATTATTATCAGGTGATGTAGGTTTTGGTAAAACTGAAGTTGCTATGAATGCTTTGTTAACAACTATGTTAGCTGGTCATCAAACAATATTTGTATGTCCTACAACATTACTTTCATCTCAGCATTATGTTGGAATTAAAAAAAGATTTGAAAACTATGGTTTTAATATTGCAAAATTAGATGGAAGAACATCTGCAAAAGATAAAACACAAATTAAAAAAGCACTTGAAGATGGATCTATTCATTTAGTAATTGGAACTCATTCTCTTTTAAATATAAAAGCCAAAGATTTAGCTTTAGTTATTATTGATGAAGAACATAAGTTTGGTGTAAAACAAAAAGAAAAATTAAAACTTCTAAGAGATGATGTTCATATTTATTCAATGTCTGCTACTCCAATTCCTAGAACTTTAAATTTAGCTTTATCTAAACTAAAAGGTATGAGTTCATTACTTACTCCTCCTTCTGAGCGAATAGGTGTACGAACTTTTGTAAAAGAATATTCTGATAAATTAATTAAAGAAATTGTTTTAAGAGAAAAAAGAAGAGGTGGACAGCTATTTTTTGTTCATAATAATATAGCTTCAATGGAAGCTAAAAAAGCAGACCTAGAAGAAATAATTCCAAATATTAAAATTGAAATTATTCATTCAAAAATAACAGCTGTTAAGTCTGAAAAAATTCTTGAAGATTTTAATGATAAAAAGTTCGATATCTTATTGGCAACTTCAATTGTGGAATCAGGTTTACATTTACCAAATGCAAACTCTATTATTATTAATGGTGCAGATAGATTTGGAATTGCAGACCTTCACCAATTAAGAGGAAGGGTTGGACGAGCTAATAAAGAAGGTTTTTGTTACTTTTTAGTTGAAGATAAAAAAACTATAACAGAAGATGCAATAAAAAGACTTTTAGCTTTAGAGTCTAATTCTTATTTAGGAAGTGGAACTGCTTTAGCTCATCAAGATTTGGAAATCAGAGGTGGTGGAAATATTGTAGGTGAAGCTCAAAGTGGACATATTAAACAAATAGGATATGGTTTATATCTTAAGATGTTAGAAGAAGCTCTTAGCACATTAAATGGTGATGAAAAAGCTAAAAAAGATTCTGTTGACATTAAACTAGCAATTTCTGCATATATCTCTCATGAGTATATTGTAGAAGATAGAGTTAGACTTGAATTATACAGAAGACTCTCAAAATCTATTTCAAGTGAAGAAGTATATGAAATACAAGATGAAATGGAAGATAGATTTGGAAAACTAGATCTTCCCACTAAACAATTTATTGAACTTATTATAATAAAAGTTACAGCTTTAAGTTTAGGAATTAAAACAATTTCATCTTATGAAATGAATATTACTTTTGCAT
Organism: Campylobacteraceae bacterium; assembly: GCA_013215915.1. GTDB lineage: Bacteria > Campylobacterota > Campylobacteria > Campylobacterales > Arcobacteraceae > NORP36. The sequence continues at coordinate 16,885 of JABSON010000023.1, forward strand.
ACAGTAATGATAAAAAAGAAAGTATTAAAAGTAATAGTAAAGATGATGATGATTTAATAATTGCAACTATGCAATATTTAAGAAAAAAAGTATAAAGAAATAATTCTTTATACTTTATATATATAAGTTTATATTTTATTAATTTTCTTTATTATTTAATTTTTGAAGTGCTTCATTCATTGTAAATAAAACAATTAATAATTCACATGATATTCTTGCAGATATTGTTCCCATTAAAATATAAAAAACTCCTAATAAAAAGCTTGAAAAACTAAATCCATCCCAAGATGTGAACATAGTATTAATACTAGCAAGTAGAACCAATAATAACATTATCCAGTAAACAAATGTTATTATTTTAGGAGTTAGCATAGTGTTAAAAAATAAAGCATCTTTCATTATTAACCTTGTGAAATAATTTACGTTATTCTACAAGGTAATAACTTAAAAGTAGCATATAAATAGCTTAAAGTGAAATTATATATATTTAAGTACTTATTTTTTTGCTTTTGTCATCTCTTCCGCAACTACATATTTATCAAAATCTTCAGCAGATAGAATATTTAAAGCCAAAGCTTCTTCTTTTAAAGTAGTTCCATTTTTATGTGCAGTTTTTGCAATAAGTGCAGCTTTTTCATATCCAATATGAGGGTTTAATGCTGTTACTAGCATTAAAGAATCATTTAAATATTTTTTAATATTAACTTCATTTGCTTCAATTCCAATTGCACACTTATCATTAAATGCAATCATCGTATCACTTAATAATCTAATTGACTGTAATAAGTTATAAGCAATTACAGGTTTAAATACATTAAGCTCAAAATTACCTTGAGAAGCTGCAATTGATACACAAGTATGATTACCCATAACTTGAACAGCTACCATAGTCATAGCTTCACTTTGAGTAGGATTTACTTTTCCTGGCATAATAGAAGAACCTGGTTCATTAGCAGGAATATTTAGCTCAGCAATTCCACATCTAGGACCTGAACTTAACCATCTAATATCATTTGCAATTTTCATTAAGTTAGATGCTAGTGCATTTAGAGCACCTGATAAAAATACTTCACCATCGTGAGAAGTTAATGCGTGAAACTTATTAGGATGTGATTTAAATGTATAAGAAGTATTAGTAATATCATTTAATACTTTACAAACCATTGGCGAAAAGTCTGGATGTGAATTGAGACCAGTTCCAACAGCAGTTCCACCAATTGCTAATTCAAGAATATATTTAATAGAATCATCTACTTGAGATAATGCTTTATCTAACATATCAACATAAGCAGATAATTCTTGTCCTAGCGTTAAAGGAGTTGCATCTTGTAAATGTGTTCTTCCAATTTTAACAATATTTTCAAATTCTTTTACTTTTTTCTCGAATGTTGATTTTAAAGTATTAATCGCTGGAATTAAATTGTTTTCTAATTCTAGAATAAACGCAACTCTCATAGCAGTAGGGTAAGTATCGTTTGAACTTTGACCTTTATTTACATCATCATTTGGATGAACTGGTTTTTCTACTCTGAAGTCTTTTCCTAAAAGCTCAGAAGCTCTTGAAGAAACAACTTCATTCATATTCATATTAGATTGAGTTCCTGAACCTGTTTGCCATACAACTAAAGGAAAATTGTCATCTAATAAACCTTTAATAACTTCATCACAAGCTTCTGAGATTACATCACATTTTTCCTTTGATAATCTACCTAAGTCAGTATTTACAATGGCACAAGCTTTTTTTAAATATGCAAAACCACGTACTACTTCTTTTGGCATCTTTTCATCACCAATTGGAAAGTTCTCAATACTTCTTTGTGTTTGAGCTGCCCAATATTTATTAGCAGGAACCTTGATTTCACCCATTGTATCTTTTTCAATTCTATAATCCATATTAAACCTTTTAAAATAATTGATATACATTATCATTATTACTTGAATATTATGCTTAAAAATTTATCTATACAAGTAAATTAAATTACATGTGTAACTTATGAATATATATATTCTTGTATATCTACTTTATCAATTTGATCTTTATGCATATGTTCATTTGCATAAATATTATGAATATCTGATTTTAAGAATAATTCAAAAATATCTTTATCTATGTGTTTGTCTTTTTAAAGTTTCATGATGTGCAGAAGCAAATTCAGGAACATTTTTTAGATTTTTAATAGATAAATTATACACTTCACCTAATTATATAAATCTTTTGGCATTTCTAATTTAAAACCAAACTTTTTATATTATTCTTTTAATTCACTAGTTCTTGGAATTATATTCTCGATTTTGTCATCTAGTAAAAACTCTTTTATAGGTAATATTTCTTTTTCTAAAGATGGTTTTCTCGATAGTTCATCTTTTGATAAAGCAATTTGATTATCAAAATGTCTAAACCATTCTCTTTTTTTCTATATCTTCGATTTTATTTATTATTTTAACATCTAAATATTTAGATCCAATATTAGCAGATGATATAACTTCAAATTCTTTATATAAATTATTATGCTCAAGTTCTAGTTTTTCTTTTTCTTCTTTACCCGATATTATATTATTTAAATAAATTATTGTTTTATCTCTATGAAGAACTTCAAATCTTGTTTTTATTTCATGAATTCTATTATATATGGTTTCTAGTTTTGTAACTTTATTAACAACATATTCAGGTGTAGTTACTTTTTGCAATCATGTAACCATGCAGCAATACTTAATTCTCTTTTTTCATCTTCAGTTTTTAAAGTAAAATCTTTATATATTCCTTCTTTATTCTAACTTGCTTTTTTGGCAAGCATAGAAGCTAATAAAGGAACTTTTAAACAATGAACTCCTGTATAAGTTAATTTTGCATCAATTGCAGATGCAATTATGTGAATAAAAGAATCCATTAGTTTTTTCTGTGATTCATTATGTTTTGAATTGATTGAGAGATTTTCACAAAAGAAGAAGATAAATTATTAATTTCTTTTAATCTGATATCTATAGTTCTAACAGATGAAAAATCTTGATTATTTATTTTTTGCTTTAAGTAAATTTATAGGTTTTATCAATAGTTTTGCAATATAAAATACTATAGGACTTAATAAAAACTGTAAATGAAAAAGCATAATATATTTTTTCATTATAAAGTTTCATAATTTCTTTTATTGGAAGAATTATTGCTAA
>JABSON010000230.1 GCA_013215915.1 Campylobacteraceae bacterium
TCTATTTTTTTACTATATTTTACAGCTTGTGAGTAAGCTTCACTCTTATTAAAATGTTTTAAAGCCCTATATGAAGTACAACCACTTCCTAAAAGTATTAAAACAAAAAATAGAGATATTTTTTTCATTTTCTAATCCATAATATTTTATTTTGATTTTACAGTAAAGATACTTTATTATGTTTTAATATAATTATGAATTTACTTAATAAAAGAATTTATTATATTCTTTTATTTTTAGTTTCTATTAACGTTAATTTTGATAAAATCGCAAGATGAATGAAAATTATAAAAAACTAGCAGTGGCTTTTACAGGTCCCTCTAATAGTGGTAAAACTACTTTAATTATTAGAATATCAAATATTCTACAAGATAGAGGTTTTAAGGTTTGTATTGTTAAACACGATCCAAAAGATAAAGCAAGGTTTGATAAACCAGGAAAAGATTCAGATAAGTTTTCACAAACAGGAGCTAATGTAGCTGTTGTATCACCATCTAGAACTACTATGTTTAAACAAACATCTTCAACTATTGAAGAATTAGTAGAAATGTTTGGTGCTTTTGATTATTTATTAGTTGAGGGTTTAAAAACTCTTCCTCTGCCAAGAATTGCAATTTTTAGAAATAAACTTGAAGATAGATATTTTGAAGTAACAGATGTAATTGCAAGTGATGATTCAATAAAAGAAAGCGATTTTCCGCAAGGAATGAATAAGTTAGATTTAAATAATCCAGAAGAAATTATTGACTGGATCAATATTAATGCGAAAAGAGTAAAATAATGAAAGATATTTTTAAAGCTATAGAACAAAGTGCAATTGAAATTAAAGAATTAATTGAAACAGGTGATACGGGTAAAAGTGAGAATCAAAACTCAACTGGTGATACTCAATTAAAACTTGATATTCAATCTGATGTTATCATTGAAAAATTATTTTCAAATATTGCCTGTGTAAAAGCAATTGTTTCAGAAGAACAAGAAGATATTATATCTTTAAATAAAGATGGTAAATATTTAATTGCTTATGATCCATTAGATGGTTCATCACTTATTGATGTTAACTTATCTGTTGGTTCAATTTTTGGAATTTATGAAAATGATTTTACAGGTCCTAATTTAGTTGCTTCTGTTTATGTTGTATTTGGACCTCGTGTTGAAATGGTAATTGCTACAGATGATGTTAGACTTTATAGATTAATTCATGGTAAATTTGAATTTATGCATACTATTGTTTTAAATGAAAAAGGTAACTTAAAAGCTCCTGGATCAACTCAAAACTGTTGGTCTGCACATCACAAAACTATGGTTGATGACATATTTAAAGATGGTTATAGATTAAGATATTCAGGTGGAATGGTTCCTGATTTACACCAAATTTTAATTAAAGGTGGTGGATTATTTTCTTATCCAGAAACTAGCGATAGACCAAAAGGTAAATTAAGACAATTATTCGAAGTATTCCCATTTGCTTTTGTTTATGAAAAAGCTGGTGGTGGAGCGATTGATGGTTACAAAAGATTATTAGAAGTTGAGACTACTCATATTCATGATACATCTGCTTGTTTTTTTGGATCAAATAACGAAATACAAAGAGTGTTAAAAGTATATAAAGAACATGCATAAAGAAAAAGATGAATGGGAAAAGAAACTAGAAATTAAAACAAAAGAGTTAAAAGCTTGTCAAAACTCTTTTGGGTTTAAATCATGTTTTTCATGTGAAAAGTTTTTTGATTGCGAATTAAGAAAAAAATATGTTAAAGCTGTTTATGAGTCAATGAATAAGGGCTCAAGCGGTGGATTTGAATTTTAAAAAAAGGTTAGAGATGAATAAAGAATGTAAGAATGTATATATAACAACTCCAATATATTATGTAAATGATGTGGCACATATAGGGCATGCATATACAACAATAATTGCTGATATGTTAGCTAGACACTCAAGATTAACTGGGGCAAATACATTTTTCCTTACAGGAACAGACGAACACGGTCAAAAAATTGCTCAAAGTGCAGAAGTTAGAAATAAAACTCCAATGGAATATGCTACTGAAGTTTCTGATAAATTTAGAAGTTTATGGGATGGTTTTGATATTACTTATGATAAGTTTATTCGAACAACTGATGAAGATCATAAAATTGGTGTTCAAAAAGCTTTTGAAACAATGTATAACAAAGGTGATATTTACAAAGGTGATTACGAAGGTTTTTACTGTGTATCTTGTGAAACATTTTTTACTCAAGCTCAATTAATTGATGAACAGTTTTGTCCTGATTGTGGAAAACCTACAAGTATAGTAAAAGAAGAAAGTTATTTCTTTAAATTATCTGCTTACGAAGATAGACTTATTAAATGGTATGAAGAAAATGAAGATTGTATTTTACCACGAGCTAAAAAGAATGAAATTGTTAATTTTGTAAAAGGTGGATTAAGAGATTTATCTATATCTAGAACATCATTTGACTGGGGTGTTAAATTACCTGAATCTTTAAATGAACCAAAACATGTAATGTATGTTTGGTTAGATGCTTTAATGAACTATATTACTGCTTTAGGTTATGGAAAAGATGAAGAAAATATGTTCCAATGGCCAGCTTCTGTTCATTTAGTTGGAAAAGATATTTTAAGATTTCATGCAATTTACTGGCCAGCATTTTTAATGTCATTAGACCTACCTCTTCCTAAACACATTGCAGCTCATGGTTGGTGGACTAGAGATGGTGAAAAAATGTCTAAATCTAAAGGAAATGTTGTTGATCCTAAAGAAGTAGCTGATGCTTATGGTTTAGATGCATTTAGATACTTTATGTTAAGAGAAGTTCCATTTGGTCAAGATGGTGATTTTTCACAAAAAGCTTTAATGGATAGAACAAACTCTGATTTAGGAAATGATTTAGGTAATTTACTAAATAGAATTATGGGAATGAGTGGAAAATACTTTGACTTTAAAGTTTCTTCTGTTGATTTAATGAAATTCCATTCTAAAGAAATGAATCAAGCTCATGATATTTTAGAAAATATTGAAGAATATATTCATAAAATGCAGTTAAATAGATATTTAGAAGATTTATGGAAAGTATTAACAATTGCTAATAAAGCAATTAATGATAGCGAACCTTGGAACAAAATGAAAGATGGTAAAGATGATGAAGCTATGGCTTTAGTAGCTTTAATCACTAACATTATGGCTAAAGTAAGTATTTTATTAAATTCTGTTATGCCTGAGAAAACTTCTAAAATAGCTGAGTCTTTATCTTTTGAGATTAATAACGAGTCTTATACTAAACTTATTTTAAATAAAGAATTATTAAACGATGTTGTTATTACAAAAGTTGAACAATTATTCCCTAGAATTGAAGAAGTATTATTAGAAACAGCACCAGTTGTTGATAGAACAAAAGCTGAAGCTGAGAAAAAAGAAGTAAAAGAAGTAATTAAAATTGCATCTTTAGAAGAAGATAATTTAATTACTATTGATAAATTCTTTGAAACTTCATTAAAAGTAGGAATTATTTTAGAAGTTGAAGAAGTTAAAAAATCTAAAAAACTTTATAAAATGCAAGTTGATTTAGGTGAAGAAAGACCAAGACAGATCTTAGCAGGTATTAAAGAATATTATACTGCTGAAGAACTTGTTGGAACTCAAGTTTGTGTAGTAGCAAATTTAAAACCAGCTAAATTAATGGGTATGATTTCTGAGGGTATGTTAATGGCTGCCAAAGATGAAAATGGTTTATGTTTAATTAGACCAGAAAAAACTAGAGCAATCGGTACAAAAATTTCTTAAGGTAAACTTTGAAAATATCTTCACTTATTGACATTATAGAGGGCGAATTAATTAATTCACCTTCTATATCTTTTATTTATAATATTAAAACAAATGCAAAAAAAGTAAACGAAGGTGATTTATATATTGCAAAAAATCCAAATGATTTAGCTTTGGCTATTAAAAATGGTGCTTTTGCAATTATATATGATTTTTATACTCCCATTTTGGATAAAGAAATTGCATGGATTCAAGTTAAATCATATAAAGATGCTTTAATTAAAATCTTTAGGTTTAAATTATCAACTTTAGATTTAGAAGCTTATTCTTGTAATACAATTACTTATGATTTATTAAATATATATAAAAATAAATCTTTTAAATTTATTTCTTCAAATTTAGAAAACTGTATTAAAATAATTGAGAATATTAAAGATAAAGATATACTTTTTTCTTGTGATGAAAACTTATTAAATAAGATTTATCCTAAGTTTTCTAATTTTAATAATACTAAATTTAAGATTACT
>JABSON010000231.1 GCA_013215915.1 Campylobacteraceae bacterium
TTCAATTCCACAAGCAAAAGAATCAATTTTACAATATGTAAATAATCATAATGTTGGAACAATTGAACATAGTTTTGATTTCCTTTCTCAGGTCTATTTTGACTCACGAGAAAAAAAGACTTATATTCAAATAACACAAAAGAAAGATAATAAATTATATAGAACTGAAGTATTCTCTAAAATACTAGAAAATGATGATTTTAAAAACATTATTCTTGATTCTTTAAATTATGGAATCTTATTATATGAAAGTGAATTCTCATCTATTAACTACGGCCTACCTGCTTTTAAAATAAATTATAAATATAATATGAAAGATGTAGCACTTTTGTGTAATTACACAAAAATACACTCTTCATTTAGAGGTGCTGGAGTTTTAAAATTTAAAAATGATTATTTTCTATTTGTTAATTTAGAAAAAGATCAAGATATTAAAGAATCAATAAATTATAAAAATAAGTTTCTTTCATTAAAACATTTTCAATGGCAATCAAAAAACTCAACATCTCAAGATAGTGATGAAGGTTTTAGACTAACAAAAAATAAAGAAGCTAAATATAATTTACACCTATTTGTTAGAAAATATAAAGTGGTTGATAAAAAAATAGAACTCTTCACTTACCTTGGAAAAGCTAATACTATTTCGTTTAAAGATAATAAACCAATTACTTTACAACTTGAACTAGAGAATGAAATATCAATGAATTTATTCGAAGAATTTAAACTAGAAAATGAAAAATTATAAAATTTATTTTTGATATGAGAAATAAAAGATATTATGAAAAATATTTATCAATTGATTCTGAAATTTATATTATTGAAATTTGTTTTGATACTAAAAATAGAAATCTAAATGTTTTTGAATAGGAAAGAATATAACAACAAAAGCTTCTAGCTTTGTTGTTATTTTAGCATTAGTTTATTTACAGCTGGAATATCAGCAGGTGCCCAGTTAAGAGATAATAAATTCTCTTTGTTTAACCAAATTAATTTAGCATGTTCTAAAGCTTTTGGACTACCTTTTACAATAGTACAATGAATTGTTGTTAAATTCACAATAAACTTATCATACTCATATACGCATACATCAAATATATTATCATCTGCTTTTATAATACAATCTAATTCTTCTTGTATTTCTCTCTCAATTGTATCCTGAATAGTTTCATTTTCTTCAATTTTACCACCTGGGAATTCCCACATATTTGATAAAGACATTTTAGTAGAACGTAAAGCACATAATATTTCGTTTTTATCATTTTCAATTATAGCGCCAACTACATCAATTATTTTTTTCATTAAAATCCTTATATAAAGGGAATAATAACAAATATTTAATTAAAATGTGTAAAATATGATTTAAAAAGAATAAGATATTTTTTGTTAGAAAAAGGAAATGGTTTTTTGTAGAAGGAGTTTATAAATAGATAGCAGTATATTTAACATATTCGTTAAATACACTACTAAGTATGTATTTGTATAAAATTACTTAGATTCTTTTTTTGCTTTTTTATCAGCTCTTTTTTCTTTTAAAGATTTAGTTCCAGCAGTTTTAACAACTTTTTTTGCGTTTTGACCTTTTGCCATGATGACTCCTTTATTTTTATTATATTGTCATTATATCTTAATAAGATTCTACTATTCTTAATAAAAAGCAAATTTAAACTATTTAGAATTATTTTAAATATTTAAAGAATCAGATTCTTTTATTAATTTAAGTTTTTTTACTCTTGTAAATTTCTTAATTTCATATTCACGTTTTGAGGCAGTACTTCTATTACTTTGAGATTCTTGATATAAAAGTTTTACAGGACGTCTAGCTTTTGTATATTTTGCACCTTTATCTTTATAATTGTGCTCATCTAAACGTTTATTTATATCTTTCGTAATTCCTGTATATAAACTTCCATCATTACACTCAAGAATATAAACAAAATATGACATTAACTCTTCCTTATATTTATAATATTTATTCGTATTCTATCAAATTAAACAAATAATATTCAATACTTTATATAAAATTTCAAAAATAATAATAATTCAATATTTTTATCTAAATTTTATATTAATAAGATTACTATACTGACAATATAATCAATAAGGAATTAATATGTATAAAAACAGTAATTTAACCACTAAAATAATTATTCTAATTTCAACGGCTATCTTAGGAATGATAATAATTTCATCAACATCTTATTTTGGTCTAACGAAAATAGGTTCTGAAATTGAAGAGATATCTCAGTATCAAATACCCATTAATACTCTGATAACAGAATTAGAAAAAGATATTTTAAAAGAAGAAATTCTAACATATCAACTAATTATTGAAAGTAAAAATGTACATAGTAAAGAATTCAAAGATATAAAAGAAAAAATATCTATAATTGAAAAAGAAACTGATCATGTATTAGAAAAAACCGAAAAACTTGTAGAACAAGCAATTGCGCATAATACAGATCCAAAAACTAAAAATATCTATAAAAACTTTTTTAAAGAATTAAAAGTATTAGAAAAAGAACAAAAAGAATACAAACATGATCTAAAAATATTTGAACATAATTTAGAAACTTCTAATTTAGAAAATATAGATCATGAAATTGAAGTTTTACATCATGAATTAGATTTAATGGATAAAAATATTCAAATACTAATGTCTGAAATAAGTAAACTACTTGAACACTCAACTCATTTAGCAGAAAAAGATGAAAAAGCAGCTCTTTTAACTATTGAGATTATTTCAGCTCTTACAATACTTATTTCTACTTTATTCGCTTTTTCAATAGTAAAACTAATGAAAAACTCAATAAATAATTTAAAAGAAGGTTTAGATAATTTTTTTGCATATTTAAATAAAGAGAAAAAAAGCATTATACTTCTAACAAATAATTCAAATGATGAATTTGGTAAGATGTCAAAAACTATAAATAAAAATATCTTAAAAGTTCAACATCTAATAGAAGATGATGCTAAGTTTTTAAATGAAGTTAATACTATAGTTCAAAGAGTTAAAAGTGGTAACTTAAAAAATAAATTAGAAAACAAAGTAAGTTCAGAAAATCTTGAACAATTAAGAATAAATTTTAATGAAATGCTTTTAAGTCTAAATGATAATATTGGAAATGATATTAATGAAATTTTAGATTTATTAAATAGTTTCTCAAAATTAGATTTTAGAGATCAGGTAAAAAATGATAATGGAAAAATTTCATCTGCTTTAAATAACTTATCAAAACTTATAACTCAAATGTTAATTGAAAATAAAACAGATGGTTTAACTCTTACTAATAGTAGTAATATATTAATTAATAATGTAGATGTTTTAAATAAAAACTCAAATGATGCAGCAGCAGCATTAGAAGAAACAGCAGCAGCATTAGAAGAGATTACAAGCAATATTATAAACAATACTAATAATGTTGTAAGTATGGCTACATATGCAAAAGAATTAAATACTTTAGCCCAAGAAGGTGAAAGTTTTGCACAAGAAACAACTAAATCTATGAAAGAAATAGATGAACAAGTAAATTCTATTAATGAGGCAATTACAGTAATTGATCAAATTGCATTCCAAACTAATATATTATCACTTAATGCAGCAGTAGAAGCTGCAACTGCTGGTGAAGCTGGAAAAGGATTCGCAGTAGTAGCACAAGAGGTAAGAAATTTAGCATCAAGATCAGCAGAAGCTGCAAAAGAAATTAAAAATTTAGTAGAAAATGCTACTAAAAAAGCAAAAGATGGAAAAATAATTTCTTCTAAAATGATTGAAGGATATAAACAACTGCATGGAAATATATATAAAACAATAGCTATTATAAGTGATATTGAGCATGCAAGTAAAGAACAAAAACTGGGTATTGAGCAAATTAATGATTCAATTACAATGCTTGATCAACAAACACAGCAAAATGCTTCTAGTACAAGTAAAACATTAACAATCGCAAATGAAACAGATGCTATTGCTAAACGTATTGTATTAAGTGCAAATGAAAAAGAATTCAATGGAAAAGAAAATATTATGATAAGTATTTCTGCTAAATAAAAATATTATTATTTTACACTACAAAGATATAAAAAGTAATTTCTTTTTATATCTTCTTAAAATACCTCTAAATCTAATTCTTAATCTTTTATACACATTAATTATATTAATTATATTAAAAAAATAATATTTACCTATAATATGAACTAAAATAGTATTTATGGGTAGTAAATATAATATTATTCACATAAAAAGGTATTATAACTATAATTCATCTTAATATAAGTAACTTTTCTTTA
>JABSON010000232.1 GCA_013215915.1 Campylobacteraceae bacterium
AAGTATCATATTCAGTTTGAAAAAATTATATTTTTACAAACTTTAAGTTGTTAAAGATCATCCATATCTTCGTGTGTTTCACACTTGATTTGGATGGGAATTATAGGGTAATGGGCTTTGTATGTCAAGGAAATAGTAGAAAAAGATAAAAGAATTATACAATTCAAGATATATAGTTCATAAATATATAATAAATTATACAATCATTATATTTTGATAGTATTTTGTTTCATTAAAATATATTAATAAGATATTATATTATAAGATATTTTTCTATAAAAAGTAATATTGCAGTAAAAATCAAAAATGATCCCATTAAAACATTAAATATTTTTAATCTTTTGTTAGTATTTAAGAATTTAGTAGTTCTCTCACCTATAAAAGCCCAAAAAGACAACGATAAATAACAAATTATAAAATAAATAAGAATAAAGAGATAAATAGTATTAAGAGACATAGAAAACATTGATATTCCTGATATTGAAGCTATCCATGCTTTTGGGTTTAACCATTGAAGAATAAAACCTTGATAAAACTTTAAAACATTGTTGTTTTTATTCTTTATTTCTATAGTAGATTTTGTTGATAAAATCTTATAACCTAAATAAATAATAAAAGATGTTCCAATAATTTCAATAATATTCATAAAATAAGAATCTTTATTTATAAACTTATCTAATCCAAAAGCTACGAATATTAATAAAAGAGTAAAACCTATTGTTGCACCTGAAACAAACATAAATGTTTTTTTAAAACCATAATTAATTCCAGATGAAATTATCATTAAATTTACAGGTCCAGGTGTTATTGACATAATAAAAGAAAAAGAGCACATTAAAATAATTAAAGATAAAGTCATAATCTTCCTTTATTAATACAAATATTTATTTATATAAAATATCTTCTTTTACTTTATTATATATTTCATTTGAAGAAAGTATATTAACTAAAGCCAAAGAAAACTCAATTGCAGTTGAAGGACCTTTAGAAGTAATTACGTTTTTGTCAATTACGACATTTTGGTTATCTATGTAACCTTCTTTTCTTATTCTATTCTCAAAAGATGGGAAACAAGTATAATTTTTATTTAATACACCTGCTGTATGTAAAGCATATGGTGCTGCACAAATTGCCGCTATATATTTATTTTTATCTTTTGCACGTTTTAAAAAGTTTTGAAGAATTAAATTTTTAGCTAAATTATCTGCATTTGGCATTCCACCTGGTAAAACTAACATATCATATACATCAATACTTTTTATTTCATTAATTAAAAAATCTGCTTCAATAATAATATTATGTGAACCTTTTGTTAATTTTGTATCAATTGAGCAAATATCCACAAAAATATTTGCTCTTCTACATATATCAATTATACTAACAGCCTCTATTTCTTCAAAACCATCTGAGATAAATAATAATATTTTTTTCATAAAAATCCTTTAATACTTAAGAAAAATATTTATTCCATAAAAGAGTAAACTTCTCAGATGAAATTTCTTCATTCTTAACATCTTTTATGTTCATTTTACTCTCAATCCAAAAACCAGAGTTTTGTTTAAAAGGGCTTGCTAATACAACCTTACCTTTACTATCAATACCTAGTTCTCTTTTTGCATTACCATTATCATCAAATTCAATATACCATTCATTAATTAAATGGTAGTGATGTTTATATCTAGGGTTTGCATTTGGAAAAAGCGAATAAACTAATCTAACTAATTTATGAGAAATTCCTTCTTTTTTAGGCCAGCTCGTAGCTTCTTTCGTACTTATGTATTTCATTAAATTTAACCTTATAAAGTATATTAAGCATATGATATATAAATTCATCTTAATTAAATCAAAGAATACTAGAAATTAAGTATCTAGGAGTATAATAAATAAAAAATATAAAGGATAAATTATTTTAAAATTAAAGTACATAATTGGTATTGCAGTATTTATATATTTATTTGGTGGAATATATTTATATATTTTCCAAAGAGATTATATATATTTTAATACAGATGAAATAAAACATAATGCGGAAACTGAAATATTTAATATTCAAAATGAAAAAATAAAAGTTATTGTTTTAAATAAAAACAAAGAAAATGCTATTTTATATTTTCCAGGTAGAAGTGAAACAGCTGCAAAAAGCATAGATATCTTAAAAAATACATTTTCTCAATATACAATTTATTTAGTAAATTATAGAGGATATGGAGGAAGTACAGGAACACCTACTCAAAAGAACTTATTTTATGATGCCAAATTTATTTATAAAGAAGTAATAAAAAGACATGAAAATATTTCTGTAATAGGAAGAAGTTTAGGAACAGGAATTGCAGCATACTTAGCAGCTAATGAAAAAGTATCAAAACTTATATTAACAACACCATATGATAGTATTTTAAATATGGCAAAAGACAAATATCCTTTTTATCCTCTTAACTCTATTATGAAAGATCCTTATAATACAGATAAACTAGCAAAAGATATACATATACCTATATTAATTCTTTTAGCAAGTAAAGATGAAACAATTAATGAAAAGTACTCTGATAATTTAATTAAAGCTTTTAAAGATAATAACTTAAAAGTAATAACAATTGAAAATTCAGGACATGGAAGTATAATTGATAAAAAAGATTATTATAAAAACATGAGTTTATTTTTCAAATAATTATTACAAGAGTAGATTTATTTATCTCTACTCTTAGGATTCTTTAAAGTATTCTAAAATCTTTAAATCAAGCCAATATATAGGATTTATTATTGAGCCCGAAATAAATCCTAAATGTCCACCATTATTATAAACTTCAAGTGATACAAAATCTGATAATTCTTTTTTAGAAGGCAACATCTCTTTAACCATAAAAGGATCATCAAGTGAATGAATTAACAAAGTATTTGTTTTAATATGTTTAAGATATTGTTTAGAAGAAGACAAAGAATAATAATTACTTGCATTTTTAAAATGGTTTATTTTAGAAGTATAAACTTCATCAAATTCTCTTATTGTCTTAATATCTTTTACATCTTCTTTTTTTAAAGATATGCGCATTTGAATATCATGCTCTTCGTATTTAAGTAAAAGATCTCTTTTTAAAGTTCTTAAAATATTTAATTCATATACTTTTGAGAAACCTTTTGAAATACTATAAGAGGAAAGTTCTAAATCTAAAGGAGCACAAATAGAAACAGCTGCTTTAAATAAAGATAAAGCACCCTCTTCTCCTAAATACTTTAATAATACATTTCCACCTAAAGAATAAGCAATAATATATAAATCATTATTTACAAATCTACTTTTAATACTTTTTACAAATTCTCTTAAATCTTCAGTTTCTCCACTATGATAAGATCTCAGCTTTTTATTCATTTTTCCAGAACAAGATCTAAAGTGCATAAGTACACAAGAGAATGAGTTTTTATTTAATTCATTCATTATTCCATTTATATAAGGTGAAGTGTATGATCCTTGTAAACCATGTAAGATTATAACAATTGGAGTATTAGAGTCTTTTTTAGCTTTGTTTAACCAATAAGCCTCTAAAAAATCACCATCACTTAAATTAAATTTTTCAATCTCAAAATCTAAAGGTATATTTTTTCTAAAAAAAGAAGAATATAATGTTTGTAAATGTTTATTAGCAAGTCCATAAGCAGGTCTAAAATCTTTCATTTTATACTTCTTTCTTTTTATATAATTATTTTTCTTAGTTTACTTGGAGTAAAACCATAAAAACTTTTAAATACTTTAATCATATATGACTGATCTGAGAAACCACATTCATATGCTATATGAGATAAAGGCATATTCTTTACAATTAGTTCTTTTGACCAATTAGTTTTTTTTATTTGTAAATATTGGTTTGGTGTTAATCCTATATGTTTTTTAAACTCTTTTATAAAATGATATTTTGAAATTCCAATTTGTGCAGATATTTTATCTAAAGTAATATCATCTTTTTTTTCATAATCATTCATATACTCTAAAGCTATATTAATATCTTTTTTACTACAAGTAATATCAACAAAAGATTCTATTTTTGAAGAAGAATGATGTTTTATTATATATTCAAAAAACTCTATTAAGGATATATCTATTTCTAAAGTATTTTTAGAATTATTTTTTAATAATATAAACAATTTATAAAATAATCTTACAGCTACTTTATCTTCTATTAGTGAATTAAATAAAATGTCTTTTATATTATCATTTTGTTTTAAATTAATATTTATATCATTT
>JABSON010000233.1 GCA_013215915.1 Campylobacteraceae bacterium
ATAAATCAAAATAATAATTTAATTGTAATTATTTTAACGAAATACTGTTCAAGTACATATTAATATTTACGTATTTATAAATTATATTTTTATATCTACTATAAACCTTTATTTTATTATACTTTTAATATAATAAGTCAAAATTTTATATATATAATTCAAGGACAAATAAAGTGAGAATACTTTCAGGAATTCAACCATCAGGTACTTTACATATTGGTAATTATTTTGGAGCAATTCAAAAAATAGTTCAAGCACAAGAAGAAGGTGATTTATTCGCTTTTATTGCATCATATCATGCATTAACATCTGTAAAAGACAAAGAAGAATTAAAAAACAACATTTTTGAAGTTGCAGTTAATTTCCTAGCTTCAGGAATAGATCCAGATAAATGTACATTCTGGGTACAAAGTGATGTTAAAGAAGTTCTTGAATTATACTGGATCCTTTCAAATCATACTCCTATGGGTCTATTAGAGAGAGCTCATTCATATAAAGATAAAGTAGCACGTGGGAAATCTTCTCATCATGGTTTATTTTCTTATCCTGTATTAATGGCCGCTGATATTTTATTATTTGATTCAGAAATTGTACCTGTTGGAAAAGATCAAATTCAACATGTAGAAATTGCAAGAGATATTGCAACTTCATTTAACCACACTTATGGTAATTTTTTAACACTTCCTAAATCAAAAGTAGATGAAGAAGTAGCAACAGTTCCAGGAACTGATGGTGCTAAAATGTCTAAATCATATAATAATACTATTGATATGTTTGCAAGTAAAAAAGTACTTAAAAAACAAGTTATGGGAATTGTTACAGACTCTAAAGGTTTAGATGATGTAAAAGATTGGTCAAACTGTAATATTTATACTTTATGTAAATTATTTATGAATGAAGATGAATTAAAAACTTTACAAAAAAGATATGAAACTCCAGGTGAAGGATATGGTCACTTTAAACTAACTTTATTAGAAAAAGTTACTGAATACTTTGCACCATTTGAAAAAAGAAGAGAAGAATTATTAGCTAACCCAGAAGAAGTAAAACTTATTCTTGAAAAAGGTGCTAACAAAGCTAGGAAACTTGCAGTTGCAAAAATGATTTTAATTAGAGAAGCAGTAGGTCTTACATATTAGATTATTCAATATATGTGAATAGTTAAACTATTCACATATTCTATTTTTTATACTTTTATTACTTTAATAACTCTAGATATATTTAAAGATATATTTTCAACTCTATCTTGCCATAATTTTCCAAACTCAAGTTTTTCATTTTCGCTAGCAGTTAATTTTATAGATTTTTGCATTAATTCCTGTATTCTTGGATTAAAATATATAGAAGATAAATCATAAGATACTTCAACTGCTTCATTTGTATCAAGTCTTATAAATTTTATATTAGATTCTATATCATTATCGTAAGACATTAAATATCTTCTATCATAAGTCCCTGCAATGCCTTTAAAGCCTAAATCTTTAGTTGAACCTGTAATGTTAGTAATAACAGAAGAAATCACACCTGTAACACCATCTAAGGCTTTATCTTTGATTTCTACTTTAATATTTCCTCTTTGAGGTAGTGAATTGGGATATAAAGCTTTAAGTGCTTCTTTTGTCATAAGATAAGCTCCTAAAACAGTAGGACAAGAATGCCCTGCACTTTTGACTATGTCTAAATAAGAGAAGTCATAAATACCCTCATTAAAAGCTCCTAAAAAAGAAGCTAAAGTATCTTGTACTTTTATATTTTCAATATTGTCATAAAATTTTGGGTAATTCATTATTTGCCTTTTTTGTAAATTATATAAAATAATTTAATTTAAAGCATTGAAGGTAATCAAGAAAAAGAATTAATTATTAAATTAATTCTTTCTACAAATAAATATTAGTTTATCAGCTTCTTCATCAGTATGAAGATTAAAGTTAATAACTTTTTGCACTGCAAAACCAGCAGTTCTAAGTTTATTTTTTAGAGTTTTAGTATCATGAAAATACTGAGTAACAGTATCTTGTTCTTTTGAATATAAGTGATTTTTATTTTTTGAAAATAAAGTAATATCTGTTTTTAATTCTTCATTTTCGTATATTGCATCAATTGCAATAAATTTATCATCGGCATCAATATTTAATGAACCTTGAGCAATTTCTTCAAATCCAAATAAAGTATTTACATCAAATAAAAAATAACCTGAATCATTTAAAACATTAGCAGTACTTTGAAAGAATTCATCTAAACCTGAATCTGGAACATAATTAATTACATCAAATATTGCAGTAGCACAAGAAAATTTATCTTCTACATCTTTAATATCCATAGCATCAGCACGAAGCCCAAAGTTTTGGCAAACTTTAACTTGTTCAATACTTAAATCAACTCCATAAGCTTCTACTTTATTTGCAAGTAAATGCATCATAAATGCACCCTGTCCACAACCAATATCAATAATATCATTTAATTGTTTTTCAAATATAATTGATAAAAAAGCTGAATGTAATTCTTTTACTTCATCACCAAATTCTAAATACTCTTCTATTTTTGAATATAACTCTAATCCCACTATAAAACTGCCTCTATTTTTTCTTTTATTTCAAAAATTCTATCTTTTTTTGCATAAAATGAATTTTTATTAACTATTAAATGTGCCGATGTTTCCATAATAGTGGGACCTACTTCTAAACCATTTTGTTTCATTGTTAAACCAGTTTCTACAATATCAACAATACAATCAGCTAAACCAACAAGAGGAGCTAATTCAATAGAACCATAAAGTTTAATGATTTCAACAGCCATTGCTTTTTCTTCAAAATATTTTTTTGCTATTTTTTCATGTTTTGTAGCAACTTTTATTTCACTCTTGCTCCAGTCAAGCTTTTCACCAGCACGAAGACCAATAGCTACTTTACATTTACCTAATTTTAAATCAAGAAGTTTAATTAAGTCATACTCTTTTTCTTCTAAAACATCTAAACCAACAACGCCTAAATCTGCAGCGCCATGCATAACATAAGTTGGTACATCTTGGTTTCTAACATTTAAAAATGTAAATCCAGCTTGTACTAAAATTAACTTTCTATCCTCAAAAACAAACTTCTCTCCAAATGCTTTTTCAAACTTATCTAATGTTTCTTCAGCAATTCTACCTTTTGGTAATGCAATTGTTATCATTTATTAGTCCTTTCATATTATCAAATATTAAGTGTTCATTACAAATACTATTAGATAAAAACATTTCTAATATTTTTGCATCCCCACCAGTTATAATTACTTTTTTATCTTTACTTAACTCTTTAATTGGCGTAATAATTGACTTAATTACTGCATAAGAGATAGCATCTTGGGTATTTAAAGGGATTTTATCTAAATTAAGCTTTAAATTGATTTCACAGTCTAAAACAGGAGATATTTTAGGATAAATCTCTTTTATATATTTTAAACCTGGTAAAATGAATCCACCTATATGTTTATAATTTTCCATAATATCAACAGTAATAGCAGAGCCTGCATCAATCACTAAAGCATTATTAACATTTAAACAAGCAAACTTTCTATCAATTCCTAAACCCTTATAAGAAGTTTTAAAATCTAAAAGGTTTTCTAAGTTTATTAATTTTTTGCAATATAGTTTTAGTTTTTTTTCTGCTTCTTTATTTACAGAAATATAATAAACTGTATCATTAAAATATTCAAGTTCTTCATTAAGTAAAAACTTCTTATCTTTTCCATTCAATAAAAAATGATAAGAAGTATTCCCAATATCACATAAAATCAATTTCTATTCTCCATTTATTACTTTCTAATAATTTTTTTGTTTTTGCGAAACCATCTTTAGGTGGGGGTCCTGACCAGTAAAAGTGGTCTCAGAATAATGATTGGAGCACTTCTGCTATGCGAACGAGATTTTTATCC
>JABSON010000234.1 GCA_013215915.1 Campylobacteraceae bacterium
TTTTTATCCAAGCATTTAATTTGGCGCATATAAACACTAAAGATTCCGCTACCTCTATCATGAATATCAAATTGTCTTAAACTTTTTGTCGTAGCGGTACGGAATGCAGTTAATACGCGAAACAACGCAATACCTTTTAATTTATTAAATTATAAGTATTTAATATAGGTATTTTATTTTAGTTAAACATAGCCAAATGTAATATAATATCTTGGAAATATCATATTAAAATCTTTTAAAAACTCATTTTAAAAGATTCTAAATAATATTAATAGATTAAAAAACTTATTCTTTTTTCTCAAAGATTAAGTTTTTTAAAGCTTTTTCTAAATTCAAGGATTTATGAGTATCCATATTATCAAGTCTTTTAATAAATTTAAACTCTGGTGCATATTCAGAAAACAAATCTTTAATAAATTGTGTATCTAATTCTGGAGCATTTAAACAAGATAAAATCGTACAATTCTTAGCAGCTAAAGTATTTAGTTTTTTAATTATTTTAATATAATCATTAGATGCTGCAAAACTTCCCTTTTGAAAAGAAGGAGGATCAATAACAATTACATCATAAGGACCTTCTTTTTTAATCCTATTCCAAGATTTTAATATATTATAAGGCATAAACTTAACTTTTTTTGTATCAAGATCATTTATTCTATGGTTTTCTCTTCCTGTAGTTAAAGCTGATTTTGACATATCAACATTTACTACTTTTGAAGCTTGTCCTTTTATTGCGCACAATGAAAACGCACAAGTATATGAAAATAAGTTTAATACATTTTTATCTTTAGAATGATCTAATATATATTTGTGCCCTACTTTCATATCACAGAAAAAACCAAAGTTTTGATTAGATAAAAGATTTATTTTATATTTAAGTCCAAGTTCATAAACATAATGATTTTCTTTTTGATTTAATTCTCCAAATATAACTTCAGAAGGTGCTTTGAATATATATCTTTTTTGCAAAATACAAGCTTTATATGAGTTTTTATCAAATAAAAATTTAGCTAAATTTAAAATCTCTTTTTCATCATCTGATTCTTTAAAAAAAGTAATAAATAAGATGTCATTAATTGAATCAATTAATAAGTATTCAAAACCTTCATATAAGGCTCCACGTCCATGAAATAATCTTTTATACTCAGCTGATAAATTATTAGAATTATCTATAACTATTTGTTTAATTTCGTCTATTTTCATATATTCCCTAATATCTTTTTGTTATTTTACTTAAAAAAGATATAATTTCATTAAAAAAAGAGAATAAATGGAATTTTTAGACGATATTTCTAATACTTGGTTAATTATATTTGTATTAACTGGTTTTATTGCAGGTTATATTGATGCAATTGCTGGTGGAGGTGGAATGATTCAAGTTCCTGTTTTACTTTTTGCTGGAATTCCTCCTATATTTGTTTTAGCTACAAATAAACTAGCATCTTTATTTGGAACTTTAATGGCCACAATAAAATATGCTATGAATAAAAAAATATCTTTTTATCTTGTATCAATTGCTGTTATTCCTTGTTTAGTAACTTCATACTTAGGATCTAGATTAGTTATGTATGTTGCTGATGAAATTATTACTTGGGCAATTTTATTAGCTATTCCAATAGCTTTAATATTTTTACTTAAAAAAAGTAAAAACAAAAACAAAGAAAAAACTACTTTAACAAAAAAAGATATTATAATAGCCACTGCACCAATTGCTTTTTATGATGGTTTATTAGGTCCTGGAACTGGTACTTATATGACAATATCATTAAAGAAGTTTTTACATTTAGATTATATAATTGCAACTGCGTCCACAAAACCTTTAAACTTAGCTACAAATGTAGGTTCTGCTATTGCATTCATTGCAGCTGGAAAAGTTTTATGGTTAATAGCAATTCCTATGGCAATAGCTAATATGATTGGCTCATATATAGGAAGCCATTATGCAATTAAAGGCGGAGAAGAATTTATTAAAAAAGTTTTAATATCTGTGTTAATTTTTATGTTAAGTGCAAATATTATTAAACTTTTACTTTCTTAGTTTAAAATTTAAGATACAATACAAATTAATTATAAAAAAGGCTAACAATGGCAAGAAGACCAAAACCAAAACTAGTAGATTTAAGAAGAATGGATTTATCTTATGAAGATGACTCAAGACAAAAAATAGTTTTATTAGATTTTAAAACTGCAATACTAACATTAGATACAGCTATATATAAAAATGGTGAATTTGTAGAAAATAGAGAAATGGTATATGCTCATTTACCTAAAAAACTAAAGGGTTTATTAAATAAGTTTTTTTAAACTTATTTAATAAAGCTAATAGCTTAAACACTTGGAAAAAACATATAACCTTTATAAATTGTATGTAATGCAAAAAATACAACTAAAATTGAAGCTATTTTTATAAATAACGCTCTATAAGTATTTTGTTTAAATAATCCAATAAAAAACCCTAAAGAAAATAAAGCTGGAATAGTTGATAATCCAAAAATAAACATAACTAAAGCTCCATATACAAATGATGAAGTACCTAAAGCCATAATTATAAATACATATACAAAACCACAAGGTAATAATCCATTTAAAGCTCCTAATAAATAAAAACTTTTTAATGAATCAGATGATAATAGTTTTCTAAATGTATTTTTGTACCATATGTTTTGAGATAATGAGTGTTCAATTAGTGTTAAAAATTTAAATTTTCCAGAAATAGAAATACCTACTAATAACATAATAATTCCTACAAGTATTAAAAAAATTGCATTAGCTTTTTGTGAAAATAATGATAAAGATCCTAAAGCTCCAAATATAGCTCCCAGAATAGTATAAGTAGTAATTCTTCCAAATGAATATAATACGTGAGATAAACTTTGTTTTTGTTTTGACCATGAATTATTAACTTTTGTAGTAGTATATGCTATAACAATTCCACCACACATTCCAACACAATGTCCAAATGATCCTAAAAAAGCAATAGTAATAATACTTAAAATTGAGATTGATTCCATATAGTTCCTGATTAATAATTTCAGCTATTCTAGCCAAAATTCAATAAAAGCACTAAATGTAATATTTAATGCTTTTATTTAATCTTGTACATGTAAAAGGGTCAACTTAAACACATAAAATAATTATAGTATAAAAGTGTTAATTATTTATTAAATCACATTAATTTAAATATTATTAATTATTGAATTAATCAAATATTATTAAGAAAAACAGTACAATAATTAAAATTTAAAGGATAAAAATGCGTTTATTAATGTTTGATATGGATGGGACTTTAATTAATAGTGGATTTGCAATAGCAAATACTATTAACCATGTAAGAATTAATTTAGGGCTTTCAAAATTAGAAAAAGATTATATTTTAGAAAACATTAATGATCCAAGAATTAATGCTTCTGAATTTTTTTATAATACAAAAGAATTTACTTCCGAACAAAGAACATTATTTGAAGACTATTACCAAAAGAACTGCTTAGATAATTTACACTTATATGAAGGAATTGAGGACTTACTTAAATCTTTAGAAAATGACTATACTTTAAGTATTGCAACAAATGCAAATTCTCTATATGCAAAAAGAATGTTAGATCACTTAGGAATAGCTAAATACTTTGATACTATTTTAGGTTATAACGATGTGAAAAATGCAAAACCACACCCAGAAATGGTAAATAAGATTTTAGAAAAACATAATATTCTAAAAAGTAATGCCCAAATGATAGGCGATTCAAAAAAAGATACGCAAGCTGCTTCTAATGCAGGTATTGATTCTGTATTAGTTAATTGGGGGTTTTCAAACTATAAAGAAGGTGCAATTGAGACTATTAAAGATTTAGAAGAAAAAATATCTTCTAAATTTAACTTTTAAGCTATATTAGAAGGTATACTTATTATAAAAGAAGCACCTTTATAATTTTCATTTTTATATGAAAAATTAGTATTTATAGCAGTAATAGTACCTTTTAAATTTCTAGATACAATTTGTTCACACATATATAAACCAATACCAGTTCCTTGAGATTGATGTTTTGTAGTGAAATAAGGTTCAAATACTCTAGAAATAATATCTTCATTAATTCCACCTGCATTATCTTTTACTTCAATTACAAAATTCTTTTGATCAAGTTTAATTGAAATAAATATTA
>JABSON010000235.1 GCA_013215915.1 Campylobacteraceae bacterium
GAACTTTCTATTATTAATTGATATGTTGATTTTTTTCTTCAAGAATATCTTTTTCTAATTCTGTTATTAGTTAATTTAGTATGAAAAATTTCTTATATTTCACTCCCTATCGTATTTATGTATAAATAGGATAAAGTTGTAATAATAAACTAAATCAACAGAAAAAGATCAAACAAAGTAACAATTAATAATAAATATTAGAATCATATATTTGAGATTATTCTCCACTCTTTTTTATATGTTATTGCAATAATTTTCACTCAATCATCTCTTAAAAATGATATATTGTAAATTAAATCTCATTGCCTTCAATAGTATTCACTGAATAAATTGATACTTCATTATCTTTAACTTCATAATTAATTTCAATTGGTCTACAGCAAACATCACATTCTTCTATAATATCAGTTCTCTCCCAGGTACCTTTATCTAATACAATGCTTATTCTTTGTGCACAATATGGGCAGATAATACTTATTTCTTCCATTTTTTATCCTTCTTTCCAATGTTCAAGATTATTTACATTTATATTGTTTTTTACTTCTAAACATAGATTAGGAAAAAACAATAAAAAATCATTTTCTATTTCATTAATATTTTCTTTTAATACATTAATATATGAGGATAAAGTTTCTCTTTTTAATAAACGTAAAGATAATCGTTTATCAACATTATTTAATACACTTTCTAAGTCTTTTAAATTATGGTATTTATTTAAAATATCTTTATCAATTAAATTACTAATAAAAACATTTGCTTTTACTGGAAAAAAAGCAGTTTTTTCCTTTGCTTGAGTATAAAAAGTCTTTAAAAACATATCTAAAGGTATTGAAGAAAACTTATTCCAATTTTTACTTAAAAGATAGTCATAAGTAATATCAATCACTACAGCTCTTAATAAACCAGACTTACCTAATCTTTTTATACTTAGTTTTACTATTTCATTATTATCAGTAAAAGAATCTATTATTTTATGTACTTTTATTCCTTTGTGCATATCTGAACTAGCACTTTCCCATAATCGCGCTTTCAAAGGATCAGCTAATATATTAGCAAGCTGAAAATCTATAGAAGACTCTGATAAAAATAGATGTGCTAACCAATTCATTGATACCTTTCATATTGATATTTATAATTATATTATTAATTAAGTTAAACTTATATAATTAAATAAGTTATATTTATATAAAAAGTTTTTCTTTATTTTTTCTTAAAAAATATATTAGATAAAGATACTGTTTATAATAAACTAAAAGAGCAATAATCAAATATTTAGGATAACAAATACATAAAATATTTTATTTACACACAAAGAAGATAATGTATATGAAGTAAAAAGATATTTACTCAGAGTTAACTATTTTTTACTTAGATAAAATTTCTTTAAACTTACTGTTGATACAGGATTCAGATACCTATCTTTTAAAGCTAGTGATACTATAAAAAAGATGGGTGGATAATCATTTAAGACAAAAGAGTTTCTAATTGTTTTATGTGAAGTTAAACTCATATTTCTAATCTTTAAAATCTTCTATTTTTTAAATTACTAATTTCAACAAAAGCTCCAGTATTTTGACAAGTAAGGAATTTAACATCTTTTAGTTCTTTTTCTATATCTTCTTCTAATACTTTTTAAAAAAGGTCCATTCCTTAATAATGAAGCATTAAGAGATGAATTAAAAGTAAAAGATAGATAAATAGTACCAATTCATGAATATGATGAAGAAAGAACTCCTACATTAAGTGTGCTGTAGCTTGTTTTATATTCTTTCTTGTCATTTGTAAGTTTTCTTTAGAAGTTTATAATTTATTTTCAGGATATATATTCATAACAAGAGAAGAATTATTAGAAGATTAAATACTTTTAAAAGTATTCTTGACATCTTGTCTTGGAATATCAAACCATCAGTTTACATCATGTCAATATTAATTATTTTGAAGTAGATAGATTTGTAGTTAATAATTAAAGAGTAAGTAATTATTCGTTTCATGTATCTTACTTTAAGGACCATACATTAATATAAAACTAACTAATAACACTGTTACTTATATTTATAAAGTAAAAGATATAAATAAAAATCTATATTTAATACCTCAGCAAATTATTCTTTTACTTTTTTAAAATCAAATATTATTTCTTTTTTTATATTGTGATTTTTAGCTTTAGTGATCATAGTAAATGCTAAATCATTGACTTTTGTACCTTTATACTTCTTTAATGAAAAAACAAATAGAAAAGGCATGTATTTAGATATAAATTTAAATATATCTTCTCCTAATCTTTTTTCTTTTCTATCACCTATTAAAACAGATGGTCTAAATATTTTTAATGATTCATAATTAAGTTTTTCTAAATCATTTTCTATATCGCCTTTAACTTTATTATAAAATATACTTGAAGAAGAATTAGCACCCATAGAAGATACTAATAAAAATTGTCTTGCTCCATTTACTAAAAGTATTTTTGCTAGATTTAATACAAAATTATGATCAATTTTATAAAACTCTTCTTTTGATCCTGCTTTTTTAATTGTAGTTCCAAAACAAGAAAATACATCATCAACTTTAATATCTTTACACAAATCATTAAGATTCTTAAAATCTGTTATAAGTACACTTAGTTTATCATTCTTGATATTTAATTCTTTTCTGCTTAATACTATAATAGAAGAATATGAATCATCTTCTAATAGGTATTTTAAACAAAAAGAGCCAACTAACCCACTGGCTCCAAGTAACAAAGCTTTTTTTTTCATTTATAAATCCATTTTATCTTTATTATATCTTTATACTCTATGATCATAGATTATACTTATTTTTAAAAAGTGTTATATTATTAAATCTAAGCTACATATAGAAAAAGCAATTCAGTACGCACTGCGTTCTAAATTGCTTTAAAATATTTTTAATTATAAACTTAAACTTTATTTCTTAACTGGAGATTTTTTACCTACTAAAATACCACCTAATGCAATAAGTGCTATTCCTAAAAAAGTATATATATCAGGGATAGCATCACCTAACATAATTCCAAAACCAACTGCAAAAGGTATACTTGTATAACCTATAACTCCAATTATACTTGCAGCACTTAAACTATAAGCACGTGTAAGAAACCACTGTGAAGCTGTTGATAAAACTGCCATAAAAGCTATAAGTGACCAAACAAAAGGATCAGTATGTATTTTAAATTCAGCATAAGGTGTAAATAGAAAAATTAATAAAGGAATAATTACACCAATACCCATAAATGAAAGCATTATAACTCTTGCATCATAGATATCTTTAATCTTTTTTATAGTTGCATATGCAGCTGCTGCAAAAAAACCACCTAATATTCCTAATACATGATCAAAAGATATTTCAATACCAAAAGGTTTTATAATGAATGCAACTCCTAAAAATCCAATAATTAGAGCAAATATAGTACTAGTACTAATAGACTCTTTCATTAAATAATATGCAAATATACTTACAAAAAATGGTGACGTTTTATTTAAGATTACTGCTTCTCCCAAAGGGATTGAGGCTATTGTATAAAAATAACATAACATGGCTAATGTTCCAAATACACCTCTTAAAACAAGTAAGTTTAGTTTTGAAGTATCAATAGATACAGGAATTTTTTTTAAGCTGTAGAGTACTATTAGTACTCCTAGAAAATTTCTATAAAATACTATCTCAATGGGATCCATAGTTTCAGATAATATTTTAGCGACTGCTCCAGAGAGTGCTCCAATTAGAGCAGATAACAGCATAAATAATATACCCTTATCTATTACTTTTAATTTAGATAGTGCTTTGTACTTATTTAACATTTACTTCCTTTTTTTGCATTATATATAAAACTTATAAAAAAGGCTTTAAATAGAAATATGAACAAAGAATAGTTTATAAAATATTCTTCTATTAGATATAAAAATCATATTTTATATACATAGTATTCTAAAATGTTTATTTCCAATAATATGTTCCTTGATTTAAATAAAGACAATAATAGACTTACTAATTCTTATACTTAAATAAAGTTTCACTCTAATTTTATTCAATAATTATTTTTTCTATTTTATTTCGTCCTTTTTCTTTTGCTTTATATAATGCTTTGTCAGCAATTTTATAAATAT
>JABSON010000236.1 GCA_013215915.1 Campylobacteraceae bacterium
CTACCTATTGGACTTGCAACAAAAAAATGGACATTGAATTAAGAATACATTTTTAGAAATAGCATTTGAAATTTAAAATTGTTCAATAGTTAAAAAACGAACACACTTCCCTAATTTAAAGGACTTAAACCTTTTCGGTTAGATTCCAAAAAGTCCAAAACACTCGACCTACCTATACCGAATAATCTTTCCAAACTGACTAAACTCAATTTTCAGGACATCTCTCAGCAGTTGTAATTTCAATTTACTTTTTATACCTAACTGGTTTTGTTTCTTCTTCATTAATCCACTCCTCTTGCTCATCTCTGCGCTCCCGCTATTCTATAATTCTTATAGATTCATAAAGAACTGTCATTTATTTTATCTAAAACCAATTCATCAAAACTATTTGTATGTACTGGCCCA
The DNA here is from genome assembly GCA_013215915.1 of Campylobacteraceae bacterium. GTDB lineage: Bacteria > Campylobacterota > Campylobacteria > Campylobacterales > Arcobacteraceae > NORP36. Next base: position 406 of record JABSON010000236.1, read on the forward strand.
TTTATTTCTTGCTTTGATCCACAAGCAGAAAATAATAATGAAGATAATAATATTATAAATATATTTTTATTTAACATTTTAAGATCCTTATACTGTTTATTTTATTATACAAAAATAACATTAAAAGATATAATAATTTATACTCTATATTTTGATCTTGGATAATCTAAGAATTTAAGATCATTATTCTGTATTTCTTTTAAAGCATTTGATGATATCCAATAAGATGTTTTATTTTTAATTAAAGATATTTTTAAAGCTGTTGTTATTGCTTTTTTATTTAAATCTTTATTTCTTTTTCCTATATTTCTTAAAGCCCAGTTTACAGCCTTTTTAACATAAACTCTATTATCTTCTCTTTGTTTACACTCATCATAAATATATTCTAAAAACTCTTCAAATATTTCATTTGTCTCATTTTTATTTGAAAAACCATAAGCTGCCATCATTGTAAAAGCTGATCTTTTTACAAACTCTTTATCTGAAGTTTTATATTCTTTTATTTTTTTTAAAGCATATTTGTTTTTAACAAATAATCCCATACAAAAAGAATCACAAATTTCCCAGTTCTCAAAATCACTTGAATATTTATCAAATAAATTTTCACTTAATTCTTTAGCATCAAAGATTTTTGCAGATAATATCTTAGCTTCATAAATACCTGAATCATATAACTTCATTGCTAAAGATGAGTTTATTCCAATTTTTCTAGCTATTTCTTTTAAATCTTTATGATAAATTCCTAAAGATTTATTTGCAGTAATTGCAAACTTAGCTTTTTTAAAAGCTATTTTTTCTTTATTCTATAAAGAATATAATTTTTCAATTATTTTATTATAATTCATATGATTTCCTAATCTTTAAATAAAATATCATAGTCCCAATTAGAACTACAAGAGTATTTTTCTACTTTGTAATTTTCTTTAATTAATTCTTTTCTAATTAGTTTATTAATAATACCATGAGAAAATAAAAGTACAGTTTTATTATTTTCATTTAAATCTATTAATTTTTTGCTTGCTTTATTTGCTCTAGTTATACAGTTTTTATATGATTCACAATTATTTGAGAAAAAAAAGAACCATAAAATTCTAAAAATATAAAGCCAGTATTTTGTTTTTAATTTGATTAGTTTAAGTGATATTGTAGGGAGTTGCGCTTCATTATAAATATTATTTGAGAAAATTGAAGAATCGCAGTATAAAGAATATGAATCTTTTGCTCTTTTTTCTTCACTTGAAATAATAATATCACTTTGTTTAATTAGTGATATTATTTCTTTTTTATTAATTAATACATTAGATATTTCAGCTTTTTTATATTCATCTAAGAATATATAAAATTCATTTGCATATATTTTTTTATTTAAATCAATTAAAACTTCAGCATGTCGTAATAATATGATTTTTTTCAAAATAATCCTTTATAAAAAAGCTTCCAAAATCTCTTTCTCTACTTCTTTTTTTACTCTATTTTTAACTGTATCAAAATAGACCCAAATAGTAGAAGCTTTAGCAATAACTTTATTATTTGATTTTTTAACTATTTTATACTCTCTTGTAAACTCAGAACCTTGCATTTTAGAGATATGAGTATAAATTATTATCTCATCATCTAAAACAGCTGATCTTAAATAAGATATCTTATGCTCTTTAACAACCCAAGCAGAACCAAGTTCTAAATACTTTTTAGTTCCAAAGCCTAAGTTTTCTGAGTGTTTTACAGCTGCGTCTTGCATCCATTGAATATATACTACATTATTTACATGTTTATTTATATCTATTTCATTTGTCTGAACTATTAAATTATATTCATATATTTTATTCATTTAAAAACTTTCTTATTAATGTATTTATTTTATATTGATGTTCTTTTTCGATTATAAAATGAGAAGCTAAAGATTCAGAACGTAGATCACCCTCTTGTACTTTATCATTTACATTAATAAACCTACGAACATTAGAAGCAGAAAGTCCTGCAATTGATATCTTCATTGGTGAAGATGGTAATCTTTTTAAATATCTTGAACCTCTTGAGAAAGCTATATAAACTAAAGCTTTTGGAATAATATCTATAGATTCTTTACATGTGAAATCTGAATCAATTATTTTATACCTATAGTTCTTTATAAATTCAAATATAGTTTTATTTATATTCTCATGTTGAATTTTTGAACCAATATTTGGATTTCCTTTTATATAAACTATTTCGTAATCACTCATATACTCGACTTTAAATTAATTTTTAAAAACATAATTCTTCTTTTTTTGTTATAATAACAAAAATATATAGGGAATACCATGAAAAACATTGAAGAATTAGAAAAACTATTAGAAAAAGACTTATTAGTTGAATTAGAAGAAACAATTAAAGATTTAAATAAATTTTTATCAAAAAATTCTAATAACCACGAAGCAAAATCAGAATTAAAAAACTTAATTGATTTACAAGAAGATTTCAAATCTGTCTTAAAAGATATTAAAGACAATAAATTATCAGAAAATGAAGCTAAAGAGATTTTAGAAGAATTAGATGCAATGAGAATTGACGAAGACGATTTATAAGATATGAAACATTTTGTTTCATATCTTAGTTTCAAGTAAACGCCAAAAATCTTCTTTTAACTACGGAATAACATTATTTCTGTAAGTTGAAGATTTTCTATCCTCACTAAAAAAATTCATTAGTTCAAAGTTCTTTACTGCACTTGCAGCTAAAGCTAAAACTAAAACTATTTAAATACATTATATGTATCAGTTCAAGTTAGATTTCAATAAAAAGGCTTCAACGTCAGCTTTATTTAAATACATTATATGTATCAGTTCAAGAAAAATAAACAGTTTTTTGGCATTTCCAATCCAAATTTAAATACATTATATGTATCAGTTCAAGTTTCTTTGTTGACCCTCGACAATTTTCATTTCAGATTTAAATACATTATATGTATCAGTTCAAGCTAGATCTTTTATTGATTTAGATGCAGATTCAAATGGATTTAAATACATTATATGTATCAGTTCAAGTGTAAAACCTTTACTTGCTCCATCAAAAGCAGATCGATTTAAATACATTATATGTATCAGTTCAAGTTTTTTCATCATTTTAAAAATTCTTCTTTTCTTCATTTAAATACATTATATGTATCAGTTCAAGGATTCAATCCTGAGCAGTTATCAATAATTTACAAATTTAAATACATTATATGTATCAGTTCAAGATTCTAAAGATTCATAATTAGAAAAATTTAAATTAATTTAAATACATTATATGTATCAGTTCAAGATTACTAGTGGATTTACAACAGTAGCAGGAACTATATTTAAATACATTATATGTATCAGTTCAAGAAAAAGAATTAAAGAGGGTCGAAATACTTTCTACGAATTTAAATACATTATATGTATCAGTTCAAGATGATCAAGTAGATGCATACTTTGGAATATTACTATTTAAATACATTATATGTATCAGTTCAAGAAAAACGCAGAAAAAGCAATAGAAACAGAGGATAATTTAAATACATTATATGTATCAGTTCAAGCTATTATAGATTTTACTTCAATACAATTTTTCACATTTAAATACATTATATGTATCAGTTCAAGGTAGAAATAGAAAAATTTAACGAAATAACTAAACCATTTAAATACATTATATGTATCAGTTCAAGAAGTACAAGAAATTGATATAAGAAATTTTAGATGATT
>JABSON010000237.1 GCA_013215915.1 Campylobacteraceae bacterium
GATTTGGATGGGAATTATAGGGTAATGGGCTTTGGATGTCAAGGGTTAAAACATAAATGTAGCTTAAATTACAAAATTTACAAACTATGTCTTTTTTTATTATTTTATTCTAACTATTATTCTTATTTAGACTTTACTTAAAATATTAATTCTGATATTTTATAATAAAATTATAATAATAGGACAATCTCAAATGATTATCAAAGCCCATATATATATACTAATTGCAAGTATACTTGTTGCTGGATCTTTTATAGCATCAGCTAAATTAGCAGTACTTATAGATCCTTTCTCATTAATCTTTTTACGTTTCATTATCTCTATAATAGTTTTAGCTCCTTTTATATTAAGAAAAAAAGATTATGTTTCTAAAATTAAACATTCTTTTTTCAGAGCATTAATCATTTCTTTGTTTTATTCATCTTTTTTTATATTAATGTTTAAAGCACTTAAAACTACATCTGCTTTAAATACAGCAACACTATATACTTTAGTACCATTGTTAACTGCAGTTTTATATATGTTGTTTTTCAAAGAGAAAATAACAATAAAACAATATTTTATTTATTTCATGGGAATAGTTGGGACTTGTGGAGTTATCTTTAAAGGTGATATTAATTTATTATTATCATTCACTTTAAATAATGGTGATTATATTTTCCTTGCGGCTATTGTTTTCATGGCATTTTATTCAATATCAATGAAATTATTTTATAAAAATGATGATACTTTAGTTTTAGTATTTTGTACACTTTTAGGTGGTGCAATATGGACAGGATTATCAGTGTTATTTTTAGATATTCCATTAGAATGGAATTTAATACAAAATGAATATATACTTTACATATTGTATATATCAATTGCTGCTACTTTATTTACAACTTTCTTTTATCAAAAAGCTACTATTCTAATAGGACCTAAAAGTGTTATGTCTTATATATATTTAAATCCAGCTCTAGTAGTATTTCTTTCTTTTCTATACGAACAAAAAGTTATTTCAATTGAAGTTTTTATATCTATTTTTGTTTCAGCCCTAGCAACAATAGTTTTACAATTTTCACTTAATAAACAAAGATAAAATCTTTGTTTATACGTGAAATGTTTGTTTTGTTTTACAAACGTGTGGAAACAAACAGTTATCACAGTCTGGTTTTATTGCTTTACAGGTATATCTTCCAAATAAAACCATCGCTTGATGAAAAATATGTAAATCACCTTTTAGTTTTTTAACTAAATGTTTTTCAGTCTCTGCAACATTTTTTCCATCACTTAAACCTAATCTATGAGCTACTCTAAATACATGAGTATCAACAGCCATTAAATTTGCACCTTCTGCCTCAATTAAAAAAACATTAGCAGTTTTATTACCTACTCCTGCTAAAGACATTAATTGTTTTTGAATATGAGGAATGTCTCCTTCAAAGTTTTCAATTACAGTATTTGCCATTTTAATTATATTCTTAGATTTATTATTAAAGAATGAACAGGATTTCAATAAATCTTTTACATCATCTAAATCAGCCTGAGCTAAATCAAATACATTAGGATATTTCTCAAATAAAGCAGGAGTAATAATATTTACTCTTTTATCTGTGCATTGAGCTGATAAAATAATTGCTATTAATAATTCATAATCATTTGTATAAGTTAGTTCAGTAACAGCATCTGCATATTTTTCAACAAAAGCTTCTTTTATAATTTGTATTTCTACTTTAGTAGCTTTTTTAGCCAAAATATTCCTTTTTGTCATTTAAGACTTTTTTTATTCTAATTATATAAAAATACAGTAAAGATAAATTAAATTAATAAACTTAATTTAATTATCTTCTTTTTATATCTTTTTAATTTTTTCTATTTCATCTCGAAGGCGAATCGCTTCTTCAAAATGTAAATCTTTTGCAGCTTGTTTCATTTTTGCATTTAATTCAATTAAAATCTTTTTACGCTCTGATGCTGGCATTTTTTCAACTTTTTCTTTTTTCCAAGCTAATTCATCATATTCTTCAAGTTTTAGAGAACCATCTAGAGCTCTAATAGTTGAAGTAGGAATAATTCCATGTTTTTTATTATGGGCATCTTGAAATTCTCTTCTTTTATTCGTAGTATCAATAGCATATTGCATTGAACCTGTAATTCTTTTAGCAAATAAGATTACTCTACCATTAACATTTCTAGCTCCCCTACCCATTGTTTGAATAAGTGCAGTACGAGATCGTAAAAATCCTTCTTTATCTGCATCTAAAATTGCAACTAATGAAGTCTCTGGAATATCTAAACCTTCTCTTAATAAGTTAATCCCAACTAAAATATCAAACTTACCAAGTCTTAATTCTCTAATAATATGATTTCTTTGAATTGCATCAATATCTGAATGCATATATTTGATTCTTAAACCAAGATCTGCATAATAAGATGTTAATTCTTCTGCCATTTTTTTAGTTAAAACTGTAACTAGTACTCGCTCTTTTTTAGCAACTGTTTTTTTAATCTCATCAAATAATTTTTCAACTTGAAATTCTGAATCCATTATTTCTATTACTGGATCTAATAATCCTGTTGGTCTAATCACTTGTTCAGCTACAACAGAGCTCATATCAAGTTCTAATTCATTAGGAGTTGCAGATACGAATAAAAAGCTTGGTGCTTTATTTATAAACTCATCAAATTTTAAAGGTCTATTATCTAAAGCTGAAGGTAATCTAAATCCATAATTAACTAAAGTTTCTTTTCTGCTTCTATCTGCTGCATGCATTCCACGAAATTGAGGTAATGATACATGTGACTCATCAACAATTAATAAAAAGTCTGTTCCTATTTGTTCAAAATAATTCATTAAAGAATAAGGTGTTTCCCCTGCTTCTTGTCCTGTTAAATACCTAGCGTAGTTTTCAATTCCTTTACACATTCCAGTACCTTCAATCATTTCTAAATCAAACTCTACTCTTTGTTTTAATCTTTGATGTTCAACTAATCTATCTTCTGCTTTTAAGAAGGCTAATCTCTCACCTAGTTCTTCTTCTATTTTTTTAACAGCAATTGCTAATTTATCATTTGAAACAACAAAAGGATTAACAGAATAAATAGTTACTGAATTTACTGTTTCTGTTTTATTATTTGTTAAATACTGATGTTTAGTAATAGATTCAACTTCATCAGTAAAAAACTCAACACGAATGAACTCATCTAAATAATAAGCAGGATAAATATCAATTACATCACCGTTTACTCTAAAATCACTTCTATCAAAAAACTTATCATTTCTTTTATAACCCATTTCTACAAGTTTAAGTAATAAAGTTCTTTGAGAATACTCAAAACCAACTTCTAGTTTTTGAACCATTTTTTGATACTCTTCAGGATTACCTAAACCATAGTTAGCTGAAACTGAAGCAATTACAATAACATCATCAAAAGATAATAATGATGAAGTAGCACTTAGTCTTAATCTTTCTAATTCTTCATTAATAGATGAATCTTTTTCAATAAATAAATCTGTTCTTGGTATATATGCTTCTGGTTGATAATAATCATAATATGAAATAAAATATTCAACATGATTATTTGGAAAAAACTGTTTAAATTCAGAATATAATTGAGCAGCTAGGGTTTTATTATGAGTCATAATTAATGTAGGTTTTTGAGTAGCTTCAATTACTTTAGCCATAGTATAAGTTTTACCAGATCCAGTAACACCTAATAGCGTATTATACTGATTACCTGCATTTATTGAATCAGATAATTTTTCAATAGCTTGGGCTTGATCTCCTGCTGGAGAATATTTACTTACTACTTCAAACTTTGCCATTATTTATCCTTTTTAACATTCTTATCATGCTTTTCATACTTAGTCTTTATAAAACCTTCTTTTATTAGAACATATTCATTTGAACATAATAAAGATGGTATATTTATATAAAATCTATTTTCATATTCAATCTGATCACCTTGATGATAATGTCCTTCTATTACTATATCAGAAGAGTATTCATTGATTTTTTTTTCTATTAAACTTTTAAAATCTTTGATTTTATGACAAATTGATTTTTTCATTAAAGAATAATATATTTTTGATCCAATTTTTCCATTTATATCAATAATATTCATA
>JABSON010000238.1 GCA_013215915.1 Campylobacteraceae bacterium
AAAATATATCTAAGAAATTAATATAATTTTCTTTTCTAAAGTTTAAATTCATAATTTTTGTTATAATTACAAAAATATATGATAAAGAGAAAATATGATAGATAAAAACTTACCACTTATAGACCTACATAGACACCTTGATGGAAATATTAGACCTAAAACAATTTGGGAACTAGCAAAACTTAATAATATTAAACTTCCAGTTGATGATTTTAATGAATTTATTCCTTATGTCCAAATCCAAAACCAAGAAGCTGACTTATTAGCTTTTTTAGAAAAACTTGACTGGGGTGTTGCTGTATTAAAAACACTTGATGATGTTAAAAGAATAGCTTATGAAAATGTTGAAGATGCTTTTAATGCAGGACTTCATTATGCAGAATTAAGATTCTCACCATACTATATGTCAATGAATCATAATCTAATTATAAAAGATGTTGTAAAAGCTATTATTGACGGAGTAAATGAAGCTGTTAAAGATTTTGATATTAAAATAAATCTTATTGGAATTTTAAGTAGAACATTTGGAGTTGAAAAATGTCAAAAAGAATTAGAAGCAATCTTAGCTTATAAAAATGATATTATTGCTGTTGATTTAGCTGGTGATGAATATAATTTCCCAGGTTCTATGTTTGTTGAACATTTTAAACAAGTTAAAGAAGCTGGATTATTTATTACTGTACACGCAGGAGAAGCTGGTGGATCAGAAAGTATGTACCAAGCAATAAATGATTTAAATGCAACAAGAATAGGGCATGGTGTTGCCTGTGCTAAAGATGAAGACTTAATGGATTATATGCTCAAAAATAATATTGCTATTGAATCTTGTATTACTTCAAATTATCAAACAGGAACAATTAAAGATATTCCAGCTCATCCAATTAAAGTATTTTTAGAAAAAGGTTTAAAAGTATGTTTAAATACTGATGATCCTGCTGTTCAAGGTATTGAAATTAAAAATGAATTTGAAATAGCTCAAACTATTGTTGGATTAAGTGATAAAGATATTTCTACTTTACAACAAAATGCTTTAGATATTTGTTTTTTAAGTGAAGATGAAAAACTAGAATTAATTAAAAAAGTTAGAAATTAGTTTTTTAATTATCTAAGAAATTAATTTTCTTAGATAATTATAAGTACTTGATATATACTTTTTAAAGCAAGTATAGTAAGAATTATTTTTATTAAAAGTAATAATTTATTTGAATTAAACTTTTTTCTAAAAAAAGTTCCAATATAAGATCCTAAAATTGCAGAAATTGACATAAATATTATTAAATTAATATGCTCTAAAAATGAAAAACCTAAAAAAACAAATACTATTATTTTTAATAAATGCGTGATTGCAGATAAAGCAGCAACACTTACAACAACTTGATTATTGTCTTTAGAATCTTTTATTAGTTTTGGCATAGCTAAAGCACCAGTAGCTCCTACAATAAGAGATAAAGAACTTTGTAAAAAACCTAATATAAAATAATTATCAAATCTTTTTATGTAAAAACAAAACTTTTTAGACCATAAAGATAATAATATATAAATTGCTATGAATAATGGAATATAAGTAAAAGACAAAAATAAAAAGAATGAAGAACTTAAAGAAACTCCAATAATTGAGCCAAAAAAGTATAAAGGAATGGCTTTTTTATAAATATCTTTATATGAAAAAATTGCTCTTGAAATATTTGATGATAATTGACTTAGTCCATGAATAGGTATTAGTATATTAGCTGATAAGAAAGAGGGTAATATAGCAATTAAAGCCATACCTCCTCCAACACCTGTTATAGCAGAGAGTGTTGATGTAAGAAAAGTAAAAAAAGATACAGTAATTATTAGATCCATTATTATCCTTTATAAAAGGATAATAATATATCTAAATTAAATGTAACATTAATAAATAATTATACTCTTTTATCTAATTGAACATCAATAGATAATGCTTCAACATCACCTTGTAAATCTTTAGTGATTTCAATTTTTCTAACACCCATATATTTTTTAACTACTTCAATAATTTCAGCTTTCATTTCTTCCATAAATGGATAAGAATTATTATCTCTATCTGACATAATTGCTATAGTTAATCTATCTTTAGCAGTAGTTGCACTGCTTTTCTTTTTTAGCCAAGAAAACATTATTTAAATATCCCCCTTATTTTATTTATAAATCCACTTTTTACTACTTCAACATCAGGCATATCTACATCAATTCCACATAAACGATTAGATATTCTTTCATATGCTTGACCAGCAGGAGATTTTTTATCTAAAATCACTGGTTTCCCTTGGTTAGAAGCATCAACAATACCTTTATCTTCAGGAACTTTTCCAAGTAAAGGTATGCTTAAAATGTCAATAATATCTTCACTACTTAACATTTCTCCACTTTGAACCATTTTTGGATTAATTCTATTAATAATTAAATATTTATTAACTTCTGAACCATCTTTTACTTTTTGAGATTTTGAATCTAAAATTCCAATTGCTCTATCTGCATCTCTAATTGAAGAAACTTCTGGATTTACAACTATAATTGCAGTATCTGCATATTCTATAGTATGTTCATATCCGCTTTCAATTCCAGCTGGTGCATCTAAAATAATAAAATCAAATTCTTTTTTCAAAGAAGTTAAAAGTTTTAGAATTTTAGGAGATTCTAAAGCTGATTTATCTCTAGTTTGAGAAGCTGCAAGAAAGAAAAAATTATCATTCATCTTACTTTTAATTAAAGCTTGTTTAAGAGATACTTCTTCATCCATAACTTGAACAATATCATATACTACTCTATTTTCTAAACCTAAAAGCATATCTAGGTTTCTCTGTCCTATATCAAAATCTAAAACTACACATCTTTTATTATTAGATGAGATTCCTAAACCTATATTTGCAGTTGTTGTAGTTTTACCTACACCACCTTTTCCACTTATTACTGCTATTACGATACCCAATTTGTCTCCTTTGATATAGGTGTTATTACTATTTTATTGTCAATAAATTCAATTTTATTAAGTCTATCCATTAATGATTCATATCCTATTTCTTGTTGATGAAATAAAATATTAGCTTTTTCTGATGTTTTTATTATCATAAAATTTCCATTGCATTTAATTAAGCCATCAACGATTTGAGTAATAATTAAATTTCCATCAATATTTATAGTAGCTCCACTATTTACTCTATTAAGTAATAGTAAATCACCTTTAATATTCAATTCTTGTCCACTTCTAACTAGAGTATCTCTAACTTTTAAGTTATTGTGAAGTCTGTTAGATAGTTTAGATAACTCTTCTGTTATTTCTTTTTGTTTTATTTCATGTATTTCTTGTTGTTCTTGAATTACTTTTTCTGCTGTAATTCTACCTTGGCTTTTAGGCAGACTTACATTAAATAAATACTTAATATCTTTTTCATCTAAATAATCTAGTATTTTTTGGCTACTTTGACCGTTAATTACAATCAAGTAGTCTTTGAATAATTCATGGTTTATATCAAAAAATGATATAAATTCATTTTCGTTTGTTAAAGTCATTTCACAAACTTTTACTGAATATTGTCTAGTACGCAAGGTACTCCTTCTTATAAATATATTATATTAAATCTGTATTTTAACAAGAATATGATAAGTAAGAGCTAAAATATGTATTAAAGTAATATGTATTGTTGAAAATATTGGAATTTAATATTCTTATATAAGTTTAAAAATTTAGATTTGTTGTATTATTGTTAAAATTTTTCCCTAACAAAACTATCAAATATACTCATTAAATTGTGTACGGGTCGCCTAGGATTGCCTGGATTATGTACACATAATGGTAAATATAAAGGTTTCGAGTGGAAAATATGTATGCATGCACCTGTGGTTGGTGTGGTGGGTGTTTTTATGTGTTGTTCGTTGACTAGTATATACCATTACCGTTTGTCATACATACCCCCGGGTAGCGTTGTTAGTATGTGTCCATGCAGTAGTGTAACACATCGTCACACATACAAATCATGCGTGTTGCGGTAATTATATGTTCGTATACTATGCATACCGTGTTATATATATATATATATACATATATATATATATATATATATATATATATAT
>JABSON010000239.1 GCA_013215915.1 Campylobacteraceae bacterium
AAATGGAGAATTAGATATTTTACCATCTTATTCTTCTCTAGAATTACCTATTCCAAATTCTATTTTATCAAATATATATGAAAGTTTTAATTATATTGTAGTTACAAAAGATAATGCCAGGTTTTCTGATAATATAAGTGATTTTAAAAATAAAACTTTAGCTTTACCTAAATATTTTACTTCATATAATTTTATTAAAAAAAATTATCCTAATATTAATATTATTGAAACAAAAACTATTAGAGAAGCTTTTGAGTTAATTGCAAAAGGTAAAGCTTATGCTACAATTGAACATTCTGCATTAGCTAGTTACTACATTAAAACATTTTTTCCTTCATTAAAAGTTACGGGTGTTTTAGAAAATAAATATAATCATAGTTTTTTAATTCAAAAAGAAAATCCTGAACTTTTATCAATAATTAATAAAGTTGTTGATTCTATTAGTTTTGAGAAAAAAAGAGAAATTAGAGATAAATGGATTAAAACAAAAATTGATACATCTGTTGATTATAAAATAATATATGAAATCATATTTACTTTTCTTATTATTTTGTTAATAATTCTATATTTTTTAAAAAGAATATCAAAAAATAAAAATGATATTGAAAAGATAAATTTAAAATTAAAAGATAGTATAGATAATTTATATTTAACAAAAAATGAATTAGAAAATTCAAATGTTGTATTACATAAAACAATTATTAATTTAAATGAAACAAAAGATAAATTAATTGATGCTGAAAAAATGGCTGCATTAGGTGGTTTAGTTGCAGGTGTTGCACATGAAATAAATACACCTATAGGAATTGGATTAACAGGTATTTCACATTTAGATGAATTAACAAAAAAAATAAATAATAATTATATTGACGAGAGAATGACACAAGATGAATTTGAAGATTATTTAAGTATCTCAAAAGAATTAAGTTCTTTAATTTATAAAAACCTAGAAAAAGCAGCAACTTTAGTTAGCTCTTTTAAACAAGTAGCAGTTGATCAGAGTTCTGAAGAAAAAAGAGAATTTAATTTAAAAGATTATTTAGATGAAATTCTTCAAAGTATACATTCAGTTACAAAAAAAGCAAATGTAAAAATTGAGATTACTTGTCCTTCTGATATTATTTTAAACTCTTATGCCGGAGCTTATTCACAGATAATTACTAATTTAATTATGAACTCACTTATTCATGGATTTGATAATAAAGAGAAAGGTAATATATTCATTAATATTGAAAAAAAACTAAATGAATTAAAAATTATTTATAAAGATAATGGAAAAGGAATTAGTGGAAAAAATCTTGGAAAAATATTCGATCCTTTTTTTACTACAAATAGAGATAATGGGGGCTCTGGATTAGGACTTAATATAATATATAATATTGTTATATCTAGATTAAACGGTAGTATTAAATGTAAAAGCCAAGAAAATAATGGCGTAGAATTTATTATAATATTAAATGTATAAGGAGTTTGGATGCATTCAATATTAAAAATACTTTTATTATTAAGTTTGTTTTTTTTAAATACTTTATACTCAAAAACAATTAAAATTTCTGTCTCTGATAATTTAACTCCATACTCTTTATTAGATAAAAATAAAGAGATAAAAGGACTTATTATTGATTATTGGACTTTATGGGCTAAAAAAGTCAACGTTGATATAGAATTTGTAAGTTCTTCCTATTTAGAATCTTTCTCTCTTTTAAAAAATAATAAAGTAGATTTTCAAGCTGGTTCTTTATATAGTAAAGATAGAAATTCTTTTTTAGATTATCTTGCAATTAATAATAAAGCTTATTTGAATTTTTTTATTAAAAGAAAAGATCATCTTTCAATTAAAAATGTAAATGATCTTTTTGGAAAAAAAGTTGCTGTTCTAAAAAATTCATACCCCTTCTCATATTTAAAAACTAATTATCCAAAGATTAAGTTAAAAGAATATAACTCCCTCTTATCTTTATATAGTGCAATATACGACAATAACGTTGATGCTATCTTTTCTGAGAGTTTAACTCTTTGGCATGAGTTAATTAAATCTTCTAATTTTACAAGTATTATTAAACTAGAGTCCTTTTCTCATAGAACTAAAATTTATGCAGGCTTAAAAAAAGGTGATAAAAAATTAAGAGAACTTATTTTAAAAGGTATAAATAATATTACAAATGAAGAAATGAGTGTAATTGAAAATAAATGGATAGTTGATGAAAGTTTAAAATATTTTTCAAAAATAAAAAAAGATGATATCTTAAGTGAAAAAGAAAGAAAATACTTACAAAAGAATTCCCTTATTACAATTGCTACATTAAATAATTGGAATAAATATTTAGACATAGATAAAAATGGAAATTATATTGGTTATCATATTGATTTATTAAGAATAATTAATAAAAACTTAGATGCAAATTTTTCTATTAAAGTATATGATTCTTGGTCAAAAGCTTATTCTAATGCGAAAACCGGAAAAGTTAGTTCTATTTTTGGTTTATCTTGGTCAAAAAAAAGAGAAAAAATATTTTCTTTTTCTTCTAATTATTCAAGTTCTCCTACATATTTAATTGTGAGAAAAGAAAATAAAAATATAAACAATATTAAAGATATTAACAATAAAACTGTTGCTGTAATAAAAGACTCCATATTGATTAAAGCTTTAGAAAGAAAAGAATCTAATATAAAATTAATTTTTGTAAAAAACCATTTACAAATGCTAGAAAAAGTACATAATAAAGAGGCAGATATTGTTTTATTAGAAGATATAAGTAAAGAGCATTTAAAAAAATATGAACTAAAGATGACAAAAATAATATATACAAAAGAAAGTGAATTATCTATAGGTACACCTATTAAAGATAAAGTATTATCATCAATAATGAAAAAAGCTATAAAATCAATTAGTAAAGAGCAAAAAGATTTTTTAAACATAAAGTGGTTTAGAAAAAAAATTGATTCAATTTTTACAGATGAAGAATTATTTTATATAAAAAATTCTGATATTTTAAAAGTAGGAGTTGATAATTGGAAACCAATATTATTTTCTACAAATGGAAATGATATGCAAGGAATAGCTGCTGATATTCTTAAAAAAATAACAAAAATATCAGGTCTGAGATTTTCATCGTATGCAGGAGAATGGCATACTCTTATATCAAAGTTTAATAAAGGAGAACTTGATATCTTGCCAGATAGTTCTTTTTTGGAAGAGAGATTAGAGTTTGGTTTATTTACTCAATCTTATCTTAATAACCCTAATGCTATTTTTGTAAATAAAAGTAATTCAACTATTAAATCTTTAAAAGATTTAGAATATAAAACTTTAGCTATTCAAAAAGATTATGCAGCTATAACAAAAATAAAAAGAAAATATCCTAAAATAATAATTAAAGAAGTTCTAAATTTAAAAGAATCAATTAAACTATTATTAAATAATGAAATAGATGCTTTTTATGATTTTGAAGTTAATGTTAAATATGTATTAGATGAATCTTTAATTTCATCGATAAAGACTATTTTTCAAAATGAAATTAAAAATGAAGAAATTTCTATTTATTCAAGAAAAGATGATTATTTGTTAAATTCTATTCTTAAAAAATCACTTTCTGCTATTACGATTAATGAAAAACAAGAAATACTTAACAAATGGATTGATACAATTAAGAAACATAAAGAAGTAAATCTATTATTTGGTGAGAACAGGGAACCTTTCGCTTTTACAAAATCATACTTAAAAGGACTGGAGTACGATTTATTTGTACTTATTTTAAATAAAATGAATATTACTGTAAATAAAGAAATTAGATCGTCTTTATCAGATATTAAACAAGATTTTAAAAACAATAAAGACATAGATATTGCACTTACTGTAAAAAAAGGAGAAGACTCTTTTTATTATTCCGATGATTTTATATCTTTCGAGAATACAGTAATTACAAGAATAGACGATAATATTATTATTAATAGTATTAAAGATTTAAAAAATAAAAGTATAAACTCTTTTTCTGGTTCTTCCAAAATTTTTGGAGAAGAATTTTATAATTTATTTTATAGTAAAAATAGAGATAATAAAAATTATAAAGAATATAAATCTC
>JABSON010000024.1 GCA_013215915.1 Campylobacteraceae bacterium
TTTATATTTCCACTTTCTAAATTTATACTATTTTTTATATATTTCATTCTTTCTCCTAAAAAATTAATATATTTAATATACACAATTATTATTTAGTATTACTTTAGACAAAGTATTAATATTGATTATCATTTTACATTAATATTTAATTAATTAAATATTTAATCAATAATATTAAGCTTATTTTATGTAAATTTACTAATTTAAACCTTACTTTGATTTAAATCAAGAATTTATATTTAATATTAGATTAAAATAATATAAATCTAAAGGAAGATAAAATGAAAAAATTAATATTAATGGCCTGTATTCTGGCTGCAACTGTAGCTTCTGCTAATCCATATGCTAAATGTGCTGGCTGTCATGGTGCTAATGGTGAAAGAAAAGCTTTAGGAAAATCTTTAATTATTAAAGATATGGCAAAAGCTGATATCATTAAAGCATTAAATGGTTATAAAGATGGTTCATACGGAGGTCCAATGAAGGGTCTAATGAAAGGTCAAGTAGCTTCTTTATCTGCTGCTGATATAAAAACTATTGCTGAAAAAATCGGTAAATAGTTTGTTTAGCTAGAAGTTTTTCTTCTAGCTAAAATATACTAATATTCATTATCATAAAGCCTATATTAAGGGCTTTTCTTCTAAAAAACCTCAATTTATATCATATTTCAACAAATTTCAAATATTTTATGTAATTTTACTAAAAAGTTATCTAGTTTTTATTTATTTTAGATTAAAATACAAAAAATCAAACAAGGATCTATAATGAAAAAATTAATTTTAACTGCCTGTATTCTGGCTGCAACTGCCCTATCTGCTAACCCTTTCGCTAAATGTGTGGGGTGTCATGGTGCTGATGGTGGTAAAAAAGCTTTAGGTAAATCTAAAATTATTAAAAACTTTACTAAATCAGAAATTGTTGCTGCTTTAAATGGTTATAAAGATGGTTCATACGGTGGAGTTATGAAAGGTCTTATGAAAGGTCAAGTAGCTTCTTTATCTGCTGCTGATATCAAAGCTATTGCTGAAAAAATCGGTAAATAGTTTTTATAACTAGAAGTTTTACTTCTAGTTATAAATAATTCTATCTCTGCCTTGATCTTTTGCTTTAAATAAATTATCATCTGCAACTTTTAAAAGTTCTGTAATAGATGAAACATCTCTCCAAAAAGAAATTCCCATTGATACTGAAAGATTAATATTATAATCTGTGTTTTTAATTTTGTCTCTTTTTATTTCAATTCTTAAATTATTTAGAATAGGTATTAATTCATTTTTATCTTTAAAACATAATAAAATAAATTCTTCTCCACCATATCTATATGCTTCTGCATTAAGTGATGTACAATATAATTTAAGTTTATAAGACAAATGCTTTAATGCTTCATCTCCTACACTATGTCCATATATGTCATTTATACTTTTAAATTTATCTGCATCTATAAATACAAGGCTTAATAAAGAAGCATCTATTCTATTTACAGATATTTCTAAATCAAGATCTAACTTTTGTCTATTATATAAAGATGTTAAAAAGTCTTTAGTCATTGAATTTTTCATATCTTCTTTTTCTTGCAAAAGTTGTTTAATTAATTCATCTCTTTCATCAACTACAACAGTATTTTTTTGCTCTAAAATTGATCCTAAAAAGAATTCAAATTGATTTAAGTCTGAGTTTCTATTTAGTGATAAACATTCAATAACAATTTGTGGTTTCTCTTTACCTAAAGTATTTATAATTCTAATTTTATTAACACTTTTTAGTGAATAAACTATTTTATCATTTTCGATTTTTATATCTATCAACTCTTTTTGCCAGTATTTTGAAAAGTCTTTTTTTAAATATTTAATTTTACCAAATAAAATCTCATCAAATAGACTTTTAGAAACAGAAATTTGTAGCATTTATTTTCCTATATTTAATTAAAATATTTTATCTAATATAATCTTATTTCTTCTAATATATTTTTTATTTCTTCTAGAATAAATTCATATAAATTAGATATTTAAAGGATATAAATGCCATACATATCAAGATTACAGATGAAAGTCTTACAACTGCTTTAATTGAATGTGACACTTCTCTTTTAGAAAAAGTGTTAAATAAAAATAGAAAAACTACTTTTATAACAATGAAAGAAGTTCCTTTAGATAATTGGGAATTGCATGTGAGAAAGTTAGTGAATTAATAAAAAAAGATAAGAATAAATAAGCTAAGTATGAAAAAGAGTTCTTTAAAGAACTCTTTTAAGATGCATGTTTTAAATATATAAGCCTGTATAACATAGGAACATAATATAAATTTAAAATAGTAGCAAATAATATTCCAAATCCTAAAGAAACTGCCATAGGTTGTAATATTAAAGCCTGTCCTGATGCAAAAAAGATTAAAGTTGATAATCCTAAGATTGTTGTTAAAGATGTCAATAATATAGGTCTAAGACGCATTAAAGCATATTCTTCTAATTCTTTTAAGTTTTTTGACTTTTTAATAAAATCCATCATAATAATTCCATCATTTACAATAACTCCTGCAAGTCCAACAATACCAATTAAAGAAGGCATAGTAATATTTATTCCTAAAATAATATGTCCTATAATTACTCCTAAAATTGATAAAGGAATAGTTGAAATAATAATTAATGGTTTAACTAGAGAATTAAACATAAATACTAAAGATATGAAAATAAGAACAACAGCTAATAAAGCTGATTTCATCATTTCTTTTTGAACTTTTTGGTTTTCTTCTTCTTCACCTTTTATTATAATTGTTATATCTTTTTTTAAATCATTTAATAAAGGATCTAATTCTTTATAAACTTCATTCGAAGTAACTTTTAACAAAGAAGCAGACAAAGATACAATTCTTAAAGAATTTTCTTTAAAGATTTGAGAGTAAGCTTTAAACTCATGAAAAGTAACTACATCTTTTAATAAAACTTTATGTCCATTAGCTAAAGTTATTTCAAAACTATTTAAAGAAGAAAAAAGATCTTTGTTTTTACTTTTAAATATTATATTAACTAAACCATTTTCATCAAACATTTTTGAATATGTAGAAGAAAAATACATAGGTTTTATTTGTCCTATTAAATATTCTTCACTTAAAGCTAAACTTTGACCATAAGAGTTTATTTTAAATTTTAAATCT
This sequence comes from Campylobacteraceae bacterium, assembly GCA_013215915.1. Lineage (GTDB taxonomy): Bacteria > Campylobacterota > Campylobacteria > Campylobacterales > Arcobacteraceae > NORP36. Next base: position 3,151 of record JABSON010000024.1, read on the forward strand.
ACATTTCCTTCTAAAATATCATCTGCAATATTTGATACACCAGAAATACTATGCAATTTGTTTTTAATTTTTTTAATAGCTTCACTTACTTTTTCTTTATCACCAGATAAAGCTAATTCAAAATCGTTTTTAACTAAACCTGCTTTTTGAACAAATACTTTTATTTCTGCGAATTTATCAGAAACAAGGAAATCTTTTAATAAAACTTTTAATTCTTCTTGTATTTCTTGAGCTGTTTTTTCTCTAATCATATTTGAATCATCGTATTTTGGAGATAAATAAGGATTAATATATTTATCAAAAAGATTTGATGGTTTTTTTTCATTTAAATTCACAAATATTTGGAAATAAAATTCTTCTGATTGTATTTGATTTTTACCATCAAGTCTTAATCCAATTACAGAAGATACAGAAGCTAAATTATTTGAAAAATCAAATTCTTTTAATATTTTATCTTCAATTTCTTTTACAAGTTTTTCTGTTTGTAATAGTTGTTTTCCAACACCTACGGAACCATTTACAAATACTTGTGTGGTATCAAACTCAGGCATAAAAGTAAATTTTGAATTAATAGCTAAAATATAAGTCAAAGAAAGAATTGAAATTACCATAGCAAAAAAAGATATGTACTTTTTCTCTAATAAATAATTTAAAATCTTTTTATAAACTTTTTTACTTTTATCCCAAATAATATCTGATCGTTTTTTATGACTATGTACCTTATATAACTCTTTTGCATGTAAAGGTAAAAAGAAAAAAGCTTCAAAAAGTGAAGCTATTAATAAAATACTTATCATAATAGGTAAGATTTTCATAAACTTTCCAGTCTCACCAGTCATCATTAAAATTGGTAAAAAAGCAAATATTGTCGTAGCTGTTGCAGTTAAAACAGCGGGATAAACTTCCAACGCGCCATCAAATGCTGCATCATATTTACTTTTACCCATTTCTAAGTGTCTATAAATATTTTCACCTACAACAATAGCTTCATCAACTAACATACCAAGTGCTAAAAGAGCTCCTAAAAGAGAAAGCATATTTAATGAATAGCCAAAATAATCAGCAGCTATTAAAGCAATCATAAATGATGTTGGAATTCCAATTGCCACAACTATGGCAATTCTTGCATTAATAAAAAATAGTAAAGCTAAAAATAGTAAAAACAGACCAAATAATATATTTGAAACTACTGTATTAAATCTATTTTTAATCCATACCGATGTATCGGTGTGAGAGTTAAATTCAATTTCTGGGTATTTTTTTGAAAAGTCAAACATTATTCTTTTAATTTTTTTCGTTAAAAAAATTGCATCACCCTCTTCACTTTTATTAATTCCAATGGAGATATCTCTTTTTCCATTAAAATGTGAAATAAAGTTTTTATCTTCAAGTATATAATTAACATCTGCTATATCTTTTAAATATAAAGATTGATTATTAATATATAAAATTGAATTTTTTATTTTATTTAAATCTTTTTCACCATTAAAAGTACCTAAATAATAGTGTTTGCTTTTATCTTTAATAATACCAAGCGGGAAAATATTACTTAAAGCGGCAACTGCACGTGTAACTTCAGGAACAGATAAAGAATAAGCTTTAATTTTATCTTCATTAAAAACAATTTCTAACTCTTTTTTTGTATCACCCCAAATATTCACTTCTGATAAGTCTTTTAATTTTACAATTTGTCTTTTAAGATCTTTTGTAATTTTTAATAAATTTTCTTTTGGTATAGATGAATTTAAAACTAAAGTTATTAGAGGAAATTTATTAATAACTTCTTTAACAATTAGTTCATCCATATCAGATGGTAGATTAGTTTTATTTTGAGCAATTATATTTTTTACATCTGAAATAATATCTTTTGAGAGTACACTGTTTTTTACTTTTAAAACTATCGTAAAAAATCCATTTTTTATTGTCGTAGAAATATTTGTAACAGAAGAAATAGAAGCAAAATCATTTTCTAAGTCTTCTACTATTATTTTATCAAGTAGTTCTGAACTAGCTCCAATATAAGAGCCAGTTACTGAAATAGATTGCATATTAGCAGGTGGAAATATTTCTTTTGCAATGTGCCCATAAGAAAAAACTGATAACATAAATAAAAAAGCCAGTAATAAATGATTTAAAATTGGTTTTTTTAATGCGAATTCTATAATATATTTAATCATTGTTTATCCAAAGTATTAATAATTAAAGAATCAATAATTTGATTCTTAAATTTCATATCTTCAAGTTGTTGTACTAAAAATCTATTTTCTTCTCTTAAAGAAGTATAATGGTTATATAACTTGTTTATATCTTTTGAAGTATAGTAGATGTTATTTTTTATATATATTTTTGGAAAATATAATATCAAAACACCTGCCATAAAAGATAAAGCTAAAATAAGAGAATTTTTAGAATTTAGTTTAATCAAACTTGAATATCCTTAGTTTTGAACTTCTAGATCTTACATTTTCTTTTATTTCTTCTTTTGTAGGAATAATTGGTTTTCTAGTTATTACTTTTCCTAAAGCATTATCATTTCCACAAGTACATCTAAATGCTTCACTTGGACAAATACATTTTTTGCTCCATTTTTTAAAATAGTTTTTTACTATTCTATCTTCTAGTGAGTGAAATGAAATAATTGCAATAACACAATTTTTAGGTTTTGATAATTCTATTGAATCAAAAAGTCTTGTTAAAACTCCAAGTTCATCATTAACTTCAATTCTAATTCCTTGAAAAGGAAGTGTTGCTGGATGAAGTTTACCCTTATACATTTTTTGAGATAAAAACTCAGCTAATTGTTTTGCAGATGTAAAAGGTCTATTAGTAGCTATTAGTGAAGCTACTTTTTTATATTCTCTAACTTCTCCACACTCTTTAAAAACTCTTTCTAATTCGTCTTGAGAATAAGAGTTTACAACAAAGTTAGCATCAAGTTCTTGACCTTGGTCCATTCTCATATCTAAAGTTTCACTTGTAAAAGAAAAACCTCTATCTTTTTTATCTAATTGTAAAGAAGAAACACCAATATCAGCTAAAATTCCTCTAATTTCGAAATCTTTAAATTTGTCTAAAACATGTTCAAAATTTCCCTTATTAAATGTAACTCTTGAAGAAAATTGCTCTAATCTAGTTTTTGAGAACTCTAAAGCTTCGTCATCTTGGTCATTACAAATTAATTTAATATTCTCATTTTGTTCAAGTAGACCTTCAGAATGTCCTGCATAACCTGTTGTACAGTCGATTATGTAAGCTTCATTGATATCTTCGAAAGCTTTTAGTGTTTCTTTGTAAAGAACAGGTATATGTGGTATTATCATTAAATACATCCTTATAATATTTTTGATATCATAGCAAAATTATAATTTAAGGCTTTTAAAATGCACGATAAAAAAATGGTAAATTTACTATCTAACTTATGTTTAACAATGTTTAGTAAAAACTTCTTTGGAATATATCACGGAGCTATATCTGCAAAAATTGATAACAAAAGTTTTTTAATTAATAAAGCTGATGCAGTTTTTGACAAAATGGATGATAATTCTTATTGTGAATTATCAGTTAATAAACAAGATTATAGATGGAATATTGCTAGTATTGAATCTCATATTCACGCAACTATATATAATAATATACATGAAGCAAAATATATTGCTTTTGGTGTACCTATTTATACAACTGCATATACTTTTGAACATGATAGTATTGTATTTGAAGATTATTTTGGAAAAACAACATTTGGAGAAATTCCTATATATGACCCAGGTGATTTTGAAACTTGGTATGGAAGAAATGCTTTAGAAATCACAAAATATTTAAAAGAATCACAAAACCATATTATGATTATAAAAGGTGTTGGTGCTTACGTATATGATAGAGATTTAAATGAACTAACAAAGAAAATAGCAATACTTGAAAATAGTTGTAGATTACTTAGTTTAAAGTCATCTTACTAGAGATTTACAGGACTTTAAAAAACATATTTATAGATTACCCCCTACTTTTAGGTATTTGTAAGCTTAGATAGTATAAAGTTTGCATATCTAATTAAAACAAAGGGTTAAACTATGAATAAAGCAGAATTTATTGACGCAATTGCAGCTAAAGCTGGATTATCTAAAAAAGACGCAAAAGGTGCAGTTGATGCAGTACTTGAAACAATTACTGAAACATTAGTTAAAAGAGAAACTGTAAGTTTTATCGGTTTTGGAACTTTCTCAACAGCTGATAGAGCTGCTAGAACTGCAAAAGTACCAGGAACTGACAGAACTGTTGATGTACCTGCTACTACAGTTGCTAAATTTAAAGTTGGAAAATCTTTAAAAGAAGCTGTATCTGGAAAATCTAAAAAATAATATTATTTATTTAAAAGGTCTGTTTATCAGGCCTTTTTTTCTTTGTATTTTTTGTAAAAAACACCTTTATATTCTTATTAATTTCATAAAACAATAAAACACTCACAAAATTATTTTTATACCTAACTAGTTGAATTACTTAATATAATCTTAATAGTAAAAAGACTAATATATTTATATATAGATTTAGAATCAAGGATTAATTATGCAAATTAACAATAGTATTTCTTTAAATCAAAGTCCTTATTTAAATGCAAACCATGCTTTAAATAATATATCTACAGGAAGTAGACTAAACTCAGCAAGTGATGATGCTGCATCTTTAAGTATTTCAAGTAATTTACAAAGCCAAAGTTCAGGTTATTCGCAAGCTTTATCAAATGTAAATTCAGCAGTTGCTTTTACTCAAATTGGAGATAGTTCAATAAACGAACAAAGTAAACTTTTAGATACTATAAAAGAAAAACTATTACAAGCCTCTACTGATACAACATCTTCAGATGGAAGAGAACTAATTTTAAAAGATATCCAAAAACTAGCTCAAAATATTGATCAAATAGCTTCTTCAACTAATTATAATGGTAAATACATTTTACAAGAAAGTGAAGATTCTCAAGCTGCTAGTACTGCATTGCAAATACAATCAGGTGAAGATTCAGCAGATATTATTGAAACTTCGTCAATACAATCTAATACTCTTGGTTTAGACTTATCATCAATATTCTCTGAAACAGGAGCAAGTTTTGACTCATCAACAGCAAGATCTTATTTAGATAAAGTAGATTCTGCATTAGATACATTAAATGAATTTAGATCAGAACTAGGTTCTTCTCAAAATCAATTCGAGAGTACAGGAAGATCATTACAATCTATGTATACTCAAACACAAGAAGCTAATAGTATTTTATCTTCTAGTGATATTGCAAAAGAAATTGGAAATTTTTCAAAAGCTAATATTTTATCTCAAATAGGATTATTAACTTTAGCACAGGGAAATAACATAAATCAGAATGCAGTTTCAAGATTATTAGTATAAAAGTGTTAGTTATTTATTAAGTTTGATTAAATTTTAAAATCTTTTAAAATTTAATCAATTTTCTTTTTTTGCTTCTTTTGTTCATGTAAATTACATTTCCTTATTTCACTAAAATTATCTATTATCTTATTTATAATAAATATATCCCTAATAATCAGTACTATAGCTCTTCTTAACAATTATAAAATATTATTATTTTTATAAAAAATATTTAAAAATTGTTATTCCATTTAATATTATTAACTAAAATATAATTTTCTGGTTAAATTATGAGTAAATTGTCTTTAAATAAGCTTTTAATCATTAAGTTTATACTATAATAATAAATCTAAGGAAAAAGGATATAAAATGGCTCAAGTCGGAAAATTATTTAACTCTGTACCTTATATTGTAAGAGATCAAGAGTGTGTTTATACAGACATTCCAGAAGTAGAAGAAATTATTAATGATTTTTTATCAAATTATATGTTAAAGATTGATAATTTAGTTAACGTTTATTCAAACAATAGAGATGATCAAACAAATTTCCATATTAAAGTAAATGGTAATATGCCAGAAGAATCAATTTGCGTGGACTTAAACCATGGTAACTTTGATATCACTTTTGAAGAATATAAAGAAATTAAAACTAAATCAAGTAAAGTTAATTCTTTAATGTTTATTGAAGAATTTAAACATAGAGAAGAAAATGCTTTGGTTAAATCTTTTGAGTACATGATTGGATGTGATGGTAAAAAACTATTTTGTTCAATTATAAAAGAAAAGTTTAATATTTATAAACCTAATTCAAAAGCTTATTTAAATAGATTAAACCTTTTAGAAAAAAAAGATTTAGTTATTGAAGTAGCTCAAAGTTTTAATATTTCTATAGAAGATTTATATATTCAATTAAATCCAAATATTATTAAACAAGTATGTAAAGACTTACACCTTACATATAAAAGATTAGCTGCAGAAATTGGATATAAACCTGACACTATTAATAAATCAGCTTCAACTGGTAAGATATCAGAACAATTAAAAAAAGCCATTGAAATGTATTTAGAGAATTTAAGATTAAAAGATGAAATCAAAGAATTTACAATTATGAAAAATACTCTTAATAAAATCCTTTCTTAAGACAAATAGTATTAAACTCTTTTAAAAAGAGTTTAATATGAATAAAATTACATTTAAAAGCATTTTTGCTTTAATGTTAGAAAAAAAACGTGATCTTATAATTGGTCAAATAGTAACTCTTTTTGCAATACTTATTTCTATCCCAATTCCTTTACTTTTACCTATGTTAGTTGATGAAGTTTTATTAGCTAAAAGCTCATATTTAACTTCTATAATAGATAATGCTTTTGGTTTAGGATCTACTTTATACTATATAATAATTATAACTTTAGCTGTAATATTTTTAAGAATAATATATTTTTTAATAAGTATAATAATATCAAAAGTTTTTACAAAAATCTCAAAATATGTAACATTTAAAATTAGAGAAAAACTATTAAATCATTTAAAAAAACTTTCAATTAATGAATATGAGACTCTTGGTTCTGGGGCTATATCTGCTAATTTAATAACTGATGTTAATACTCTTGATGATTTTATTTTAAAAACATCTTCAAAGTTTATTGCTTCAATTTTAACTTTAATAGCAGTATCAGCTGTATTAATTATTATACATCCACTTATGGGAATAATGATATTAACAATACAACCTTTAATAATGTTATTATCTAAAAAAATATCTAAAAATGTTGTACATCTTAAAAAAGAAGAAAATGAATCAATTTCAAACTTTCAGAATAATATTTCAGAAATCTTAGAACTATTTTCACAAATCAAAGCATCTAATAAAGAAAATCATTTTTTTAATGAATCAATTAATAAAGCAAAAGACATTCAAGAAAAATCTAATGAATATTCTTTTAAAAGTTTAGCTTATGAAAGATTCTCATTTACTATATTTTTAGTAACATTTGAGATTCTAAGAGCTAGTGGTTTAATTATGGTAGCTTACAGTGATTTATCAATTGGTTTAATGTTTGCAATGTTTGGATATATTTGGTTTATCATTACTCCTATTCAAGATATTATTTCAATGCAATATTCCCTAGCTTCTGCCAAAGCTGCGATTACAAGATTAAATAAAATTTTAGAACTTGAAATTGAAGTTGATTCAAATGAAGAATTAAATAATTCAAATAAAATAGATTTTGAGATAAAAGATCTTAACTTTTCTTATAATAAAGATAAACAAATTCTAAAAAATATATCTTTAAAAATTAAAGCAGGTGAAAAAATTGCATTCATTGGCGCTAGTGGAAGTGGAAAAACTACTCTTGCTCAATGTATCTCATCTTTTTATACAATTAAAAACGGTGATATTCTATATAATCATCAAAGTATTCATAAACTTAAAAAATCAACTTTAAGAAAAAAAGTATTTTTAGTTTTACAAATGCCTATATTATTTAATAATACTCTTAGATTTAATATCACAATGGGACATGAGAATATTTCAGATGATAAGATTTATAAAGCTTTAAAAATTGCTCAATTAGATTCTTTAGTACATCATATGAAAAATAAACTTGATACTATTGTTGGAAAAAATGGAATTAGATTAAGTGGAGGACAGAGACAAAGATTATCAATTGCACGAATGATAATAGCTGATCCTTCTATTGTAATATTTGATGAATCTACTTCTGCTTTAGACGTTCATACAGAAACAAAACTATTCTCTTTATTAAATGACATACTAAAAGATAAAACAGTAATTACAATTGCACATAGATTAAGTACAGTAAAAAATGCAAATAGAATTTATGTTTTAAATGAAGGAAAGATTGTAGAAGTAGGAACTCATGATGAATTATCTAAAGAAGAAGGTCATTATTTTAAGTTTATTCAAGCACAAGCTTTGTAGAGTAAATACTTAGCTATAATTATAAAAAAACATAAGATTATAAATGACAAATAAAAAATTAGAAATTAAAAAACTACATAAAAGAAATGTTCATAATAATAGATATGAATTTATAACATTAATTAAATCATACCCTTCTTTAGAAGAGTATGTTATTAAAAATAAATATGATGATTTATCAATTGATTTCTCAAATGCTAAAGCAGTTCTTTGTTTAAATAAAGCCCTACTTTCACATTTTTACAATATTAAAAACTATGACTTACCAAAAGAGAACTTATGTCCTCCAATTCCAGGACGAGCTGATTATTTACATTATATGGCTGATTTATTAGCAGACATAAATAATAAACAAATTCCTTTTGGAAAAGATATAAAAGTATTAGATATAGGAACTGGGGCTAATTGTATATATGCTCTTCTTGGATCTTCAATTTACAAATGGTCTTTTAAAGCTAGTGACATCTCAATTACATCATTAGAAACAGCTTCTAATATTATATTATCTAATGAAAATATTAAAGACTCAATTTCTTTACTTGAACAAAAGAATAAAAACTTTATTTTTAAAGATATTATAAAAGAAAATGATTATTTCTCATTTACTTTATGCAATCCTCCCTTTCATAAGTCAAAAAAAGATGCACTTGAAGGATCTAGCAAAAAAGTAAAAAATTTAAGTAAAAATAAAAATGCCAAGACTAAACTAAACTTTTCAGGACTAGCACACGAATTATGGTGTGATGGTGGTGAAATATCTTTTATTAATAAAATGATAAAAGAAAGTTTTGAATATAAAAATAATTGTTTATATTTTTCAACACTTGTTTCAAAAGGTGAAAACCTAAAAATATTTTATAAAAGTCTAAAAGAAATTAATGTAAAAGAATATAATATTATTGAAATGACTCAAGGTCAAAAAATAACTAGAATTCTTTACTGGACTTTTTTAGATAAAAAAGAACAAAAACTTTGGGCTAAAAATAAATTCTCACAAAACATTCAATAAATAATTTTAAGCTTAAATAATTATTAATATTTAAGCTTAAAAAAAATACTTTCTCTCTTCTTATCTTATTTTTGTTATATTTTAATAATTTATTTTATTGCTAAGGAGTTCATAGTGAAAGATTTAGAAAATAAAAATGATTTGACTTTTAAAGCATCTAAAGATTTTATTGCAAAATCTTATATAAAAAAAGATGATTATGATACTTTATATAAAGAATCTATAAATGATCCAGAAAAATTCTGGGGAAAGATGTCTAAAAATATTTCTTGGATAAAAGAATTTAGCCAAGTAAAGGATGTATCTTTTAAAAAAAATGATTTACATATTTCTTGGTTTAAAGATGGAATATTAAATGTTTCCTACAATTGTATTGATATACATTTAGAAAAAAAAGCTAATGATATTGCTTTAATTTACGAAGCAGATGAACCTAGAAACTCAAAAAAAATAACTTATCAGCAATTACATGATGAAGTATGTAAATTCGCAAATTTACTAAAACAAAATAATGTAAAAAAACATGATCGTATTACTATTTATATGCCAATGATTTGTGAAGCTGTATATGCCATGTTAGCTTGTGCAAGAATTGGAGCAATACATTCTGTTGTATTTGGTGGTTTTTCACCTGAAGCTTTAGCTCAAAGATTAATTGATTGTGATTCAAAATTAATCATTACTTGTAATGAAGGTAAAAGAGGCGGAAAAGTTATCCCTTTAAAAAATAATGTTGACGAAGCATTAAAAATTAAAGGAGTTGATGTTAAAACAATTATTGTTTTTAAGCATACTTCAAATAATGTACATATGGAAAAAAATAGAGATATTTATTATCATGAAGTAGAAAAAACACTTAAAAACACTTGTGAGATAGAGCCTATGTCAGCAGAAGATGCTTTGTTTATTTTATATACTTCAGGTTCAACAGGAAAACCAAAAGGCGTATTACATGCATCTGCTGGTTATTTAGTATATGCAAGCTTGTCTTTTAAATGGGTTTTTGATTATAAAGATGGAGATATTTATTGGTGTACTGCTGATGTTGGATGGGTTACGGGTCATTCATATATTGTTTATGGCCCATTAGCTAATGGTGCTACTACATTAATTTTTGAAGGAATGCCTACATATCCTAATGCTTCAAGATTTTGGCAAATATGCGAAGAACATAAAGTTAATATATTTTATACAGCTCCAACTGCAATTAGAACATTAATGAAAGCAGGAGATGAATATGTTAAAAAATATGATTTAAGCTCTTTAAAACTATTAGGATCAGTTGGTGAACCTATTAATCCAAAAGCTTGGCTTTGGTATTACGATATAGTAGGAAATAAAAAATGCCCAATTGTTGATACTTGGTGGCAAACAGAAACTGGTGGAATTATGCTAACTTCACTTCCTGGTGCTCATTTGCAAAAACCTGGATCCGCAGGACTTCCTTTCTTTGGAATAAATCCTATTTTAGTAAATGATTCAGGTGAAGAGGTAAATGATTCAGGAAATCTCTGCATAAAAGATTCTTGGCCAGGACAGGCAAGTACTTTATATAATAATCATAAAAGATTTTATGAAACATATTTTGAAACTTTTCCAAATAAATATTTTTCAGGTGATTCAGCTTTAAAAGATTCAGATGGATATTTTCACATAACAGGACGAGTTGATGATGTAATGAATATATCAGGGCATAGAATTGGAACAGCTGAAGTAGAATCAGCACTTGTATCTTCACCTTATGTTGCTGAAGCTGCTGTTGTTTCATATGCACATGATATTAAAGGTGAAGCTATTTATGCTTATATTACTTTAATGAAAGATGTTAAAGTCTGCGAATTAATTTTAAAAGAAATCAAAGCTTGTGTTAAAAAAGAAATAGGCTCAATTGCTGTGCCTGAAATAATACAATTTTCCCCTGCTCTACCAAGAACAAGATCAGGAAAAATAATGAGAAGAATTTTGAGAAAAATAGCTTCTAATGAATATGAAGATTTAGGTGATATATCTACTTTAGCTAACTCTAGCGTAGTAGGAGATATAATAGAAGTTCATAAAGAACTTATTTAAAGAGATATAGATTTCAAGTTTCCCTGAAATCTATAAATTATTTATCCTAGAATAAATAAACCAGCAATTGCTGCTGACATAAGATTCGATAAAGATCCACCTAAAACAGCGATAATACCAAACTTAGCAATTTCTGATCTTCGTGAAGGAACTAAAGCTCCTAAACCACCAAGTAAAATAGCAATTGAAGAAAGGTTAGCAAAACCACATAATGCAAAAGATAAAATTGCAATAGTTTTTGGAGATAAAGCAGTCATACCACTCTCTGCAATATTTGCAGGGAAGTATTTAACTAAATCACTGTAAGCTACAAATTCATTAACAACTAGTTTTTGACCTAAGATAGAACCAGCAACTCCTGCTTCTTCCCAAGGAACACCAATTAACCAAGCAACTGGTGAGAAAATAAATCCAAAGATACTAGTTAAAGATAATGAAGCTAAAAATGGAACTGGCATATCAAATAAAGAATTTATTCCATTTCCAAGTACACCTAAAGTACCATTTAATAAAGCAATTAAAGATACAAAAGCAATTAACATAGCTGCTACATTAATAGCTAAAGACATACCACTTGTTGCTCCATCTGCTGCTGCATCTAAAACATTTTCATGTTTAACAGAACCATCAAGTTCAATATTCTCATTTACTTTTTCAGTTTCAGGAACTAAAAGTTTAGCAAATAATAGTCCACCTGGAGCTGCCATAAATGAAGCTGCAATTAAATACTCCATTGGAACACCCATTTTGAAATAACCAGCTAATACAGCACCTGCAACAGAAGCTAATCCACCAACCATTACTGCAAATAACTCAGAAGAAGTCATATTTAGAATATAAGGTTTAACTAATAAAGGAGCCTCAGTTTGCCCTACAAAAATATTTGCAGCAGCTGACATTGATTCAGCTTTAGAAGTACCTAATAATTTATGTAATCCACCACCAATTACTTTTACAAAAATTTGCATAATTCCTAAATAATATAATACAGACATAAATGCCGCAAAAAAGATAATAAAGGCTAATACATTAATTGCAAAAATAAAACCAATTTTAAATGTAGCTAAAGGTCCTAATACAAATGAGATACCTTCATTTGCAAAAGCTAAAACCCATTGTACACCTTCACTAATTGCTGCTAAAACATCTTTTCCAACTGGAACCAATAATATAAATACACCTATACCAAACTGTAATAAAAAAGCACCAATAACTGTTCTTTTATTAATGGCTTTTCTATTTCTAGAAAATAACACTGCAACTGCTAATAAGAAAACTATTCCCACTAAACCTATCATTTTAACACCTTTTTATGCATATTATCAAATAATATACGTTCTTTCATTTATCAAATGAAACTATAACAAAATTATTATTGATTTAATCTTTTATTATATACTTACTTTATTATTTAACCTATTATTTAATCAAAAAGTTATATAATAGCAAAAAAACAGGACAATATATTGAAAAATTTATCAAAATTTATTGATCATACACTTTTAGCTCAAAATGCTAGTGAATCTATGATTAAAACTTTATGTGAAGAAGCTAAAGAATACGATTTCTGTAGTGTTTGTGTGAATTCATCTTATGTTAAGATTGCAAAAGACTTATTAACAAATAGTTCAGTGAAAGTATGTTCGGTGGTTGGTTTTCCTTTAGGCGCTATGTCTAGTAAAACTAAAGCTTTTGAGGCATTAGTTGCTATTGAAGATGGCGCAGAAGAAATTGATATGGTTATTAATGTTGGATGGTTAAAATCTGGACATTTCGACTTAGTTAAAAATGATATTTTTTTAGTAAAAGAAGCTTGTCAAAATATTATTTTAAAAGTTATTTTTGAGACTGCTTTATTAAATGATGAAGAAATAATTAAAGTTTGTGAAATGTGTAAAGACTTAAAAGTTGATTTTGTAAAAACATCAACTGGTTTTTCTACAAGAGGTGCAAGTGTTGAAGATATTAAACTTATGAAAAGTATAGTTAAAGATGATGTTTTAATTAAAGCTTCTGGTGGTGTTAGATCTTTAGAAACTGCTATGGAAATGATCGAAGCTGGTGCTTCAAGATTAGGAACAAGTTCTGGAATTGCAATTATGAAAAATAAAACATCTGAGGCTGGCTATTAATATGAAAAGAGTTATTTGGTTAGTAATGGATTCATTTGGTATTGGTAATGCTAGCGATGCAGAAAAATTTGGTGATAAAGGTTGTGATACTTTTGGAAATATTGCGAAAAACCATAAAATGTCTTTGCCCCATTTATCTTCTTTAGGTTTAGTTAAAGCATATGAAGAAAATAATAATAAAAAGATTTCTATTTCAAATGAAAGAGAACCATTAAAAGGAAGTTTTTATGGTGCTGCCAAAGAATTATCAAGTGGAAAAGATACTTTATCTGGACATTGGGAAATGGCTGGAGTATTATCTGATTTAGATATGACTTATTATGATAAGAAAATTCCTGTTTTTCCTCAAGACATGATTGAAGAAATTATGGAAAAAGGAAATATTGACGGTATTTTAGGAAATAGACATGCTGGTGGAATTGAAATTATTGATTCTTTAGCACAAGAACATTTAAATACTGGTATGCCAATTTTTTATACTTCTGCTGATTCTGTTGTACAAATTGCAGTTCATGAAGAAAAATTTGGTCTTGAAAGATTATATAAGTTATGTGAAGTTGTAAGAGAAGTTACTGCTAAATATGATATAGGTAGAGTTATTGCTAGACCTTTTTTAGGAGATAGTGAATCTGGATTTGCAAGAACAAAAAATAGAAAAGATTATTCTTTAAGAGCAACAAGTGAAACTATTCTTGAAGTTGCTGTAAAAAACAACAAAGAAGTTGTTGGAATTGGAAAAATCTATGATATATTTGGTGGATATGGTGTAAGTAAAAAATGTCTAGCTTATGGTTTAGAAGGTTTAATGGATGAAACATTAAAACAAATGAACGAACTTACAAGTGACGGTATTATTTATACAAACTTTGTTGATTTTGATATGGAATGGGGACATAGAAGAGATGTTAAAGGTTATGCAGATGGTCTTGAATATTTTGATAAAAGATTAGAAGAAGTTATATCTTCTTTAAAAGACGATGATTTATTAATAATCACGGCAGATCATGGTTGTGACCCTACTCATGTAGGAAGTGATCATACAAGAGAAAATGTTCCTGTATTTGGAATGTTAAAAAATTCTAATATGAATAGTATTGGAATAAGAAATGGATTTGCTGATATGGCAGCTTCTATAGAAGAGTTTTTAGAATTACCAAATAATAAATTTGGAAAATCTTTTTTATAAGTAATATGAATTCCTTCTGGAATTCATATTAATATTTTAATTATTATAGAATTGACTCTAAAGCAATTGTAATCATATCAGAAAATTTAGTTTGTCTTTCTTCTGAACTTGTTACTTCTCCAGAAACTAAATGATCAGAAATACTTAAAATACAAGCCGCATTTTTACCTGTAGCTTTAGCATTTGAAAATAAACCAGTAGATTCCATTTCAACACAAACAGCACCTGTAACTTTAATTGTATCTTCTAAAGATCTAAGTGAATAAAAAACATCAGAAGAGTGAACTCTTGATTCGTGAAGTTTTATATCAAGCTTAGAAGCTGATGCTATTAATTTATCATTTACTTCTTTTGAAGAATAAGTAACATGAGTATCATTATTTGCAACTAACTTAGCAAATTCTTTAGAATCACTATAAGCTTCTTTAACTAAAACAACATCATAAAGTTTTAAATCATTAGTATAAGCTCCTGCAGAACCTACTCTAATAATAGTATTAACATCATAAAATTTAAATAATTCATATGAATAAATTCCTATTGAAGGAACCCCCATACCAGAACCACAAATAGATACTCGTTTACCTTTATATTCACCTGTATACATAAACATATTTCTAACTGTATTTACTTCTTTAACATTTTCTAAAAAGTTATCTGCAATAAATTTTGCTCTTAACGGGTCACCTGGCATTAATACGATATCAGCGATATCTTCTTTTTTAGCTTCAATATGTGGTGTCATCACACACTCCTGTTTTATTATTTTTTTTTATTATAGTCAAAAGTTATTAAAAACTCTTTAATTATTAATCTAGTATAGCTTCAATAAGAAATTATACTAGATTGTATTTTATACGTCTGATAAAGTTCCATCTTGTAAATATTTTTTAAGTTTTGCAAGAATCATATTTATTGCGATTTTATTTTGTCCACCACGTGGAATAATAATATCTGAATATCTTTTTGAAGGTTCACAAAATTCTAAGTACATAGGTTTTACGCTTTCTAAATACTGAGTTTTAACACAATCAAAAGTTCTAGCTCTTTCGTTAATGTCTCTCTCCATTCTTCTTAAAAGCATCTCATCAGCGTCAGTATCAACAAATATTTTCACATCTAACATTTCTCTAACTTCAGGAATTGCTAAAATTAAAATACCTTCAATAATAATTATTTTCTTAGGCTCAATTAAAACTTTCTCATCTTTTCTTAAATGAGTTGTAAAATCATAAATTGGACGCTCTATACTTTTTCCAGCTTTTAAATCTTTTAAATGTTGAATTAATAAATCAAATTCAATTGAATTTGGATGATCAAAATTAATTTTAGCTCTTTCTTCAATAGTCGTATTTCTTAATTCTTTATAATAAGCATCTTGTTGAACAAGTGCCGCATCATCACTTCTTAATGCGTTTATAAGATTATGAGCAACTGTAGTTTTCCCAGACCCACTTCCGCCTGCTACTCCTACAAATATACAGTTATTCATTTATTATATCCTTAGTTTTTTTAAATTTTGTGATTATATCTAAATCACTCAAGATTATTCTAATAGTTTACTCTTAAATCTTTAAATATTCAAATTAACAAAAATAAAAAATAAA
>JABSON010000240.1 GCA_013215915.1 Campylobacteraceae bacterium
AAAACATTAAGAAAAAAGCCGTAGTGAAATTGAACTGTACAATATAAACCCTTTAGAGACACAAAGACTTGGTTAAAAAACATACCCTGTAAATCCATGAATTTTAATATTTTAAATAATTTAGAATGGGGGGGGTAATAAAAATATAAGTTCAAAGGTCGATTCAAATATAAGAAGAAAATAATAAAATAGAAAAAAACATTAAAATAGAAGAAACTATTGTTGAAGAAAAAATAATAACTCTAAATGATTTTTTAGATAAATATGATGTTTTCTCATTATTAGGTATATACAAAGAAGATGAAATATTATATAAAGAGATTTTAGATGATGGCATCTTAAGTCTAAGAGAATTAAAATCGTTGGCATATGAAAAAGTTTTGAACTTACGCCATTTAACACTTCCAGCAGTCTTACCAATTGAAGAACTTAATAAAATGCCCCTTATTAAATCTAATGAGTGGAATTAAGTGATAGAGATGATGTGGACACCAACCATGACACCTAGTGCAGACTTTAATAAAGGACTTTTTATTACTATGGGGAATATTGATTCTGATGATGAAAGAAGGGGTTTAATGAATTCATTAGGACTTATTGATTCTAATATGTTAAGAACAAAGACGGATCCAATAACAGGAATAGTTTCAATTATAAAAATAGATTATAGTTTAGTAAATTATGATTTTTTTATTGAGAATTAGATTGCAAAAAACTTAGCTAAAAGTAATGACATATATATTTCTAATAAATTACAAGAATGGTTTAAGATAATGCATGATGATTATGTAGATTTTCAAAAAAATTATAATGACATGAAAAAAGAATCTTCTTCTTAAATATTTTTAATTATACGATAATAAAAAATAGATAAATAAACTTATGTTAAAATATCTTAATTACTTAATTTTATTAAAGGATATTTATGGACTATTCTTTATATTTAAATTAATTCTTAGTATTTTCATTTGCTATGTTTTTAGCACTTCTCTCACCCGGCCCAGATTTTGCAGTAGTTTTAAAACAAAGTATAAAATATGGTAAACGCTCATCACTTTTCACTTCATTAGGAATAGGTTTAGGAGTTTCTGTGCATATTATATATACACTTTTAGGAATAGGTTTTATTATTTCAAAATCAATTATTTTATATTCTATTGTTAAATACCTTGGTGCTATTTATTTAATATATCTTGGATATCAAAGTTTAAAATCAAGAGGACTTGTATTAAAAAAGGATAATTGTAAAGAAATAGAATATATGTCAGATAAAAAATCATTTTTTATTGGATTTTTATGTAATGCTTTAAATCCAAAAGCTACACTATTCTTTATATCAATGTTTACAGTTGTAATTGTAATTGCAATTGAGACACCAATAGAAGTTAAAATCTTTTATGGAGTTTTTGCAATGTTTGCAGCAACTCTTTGGTTTACAATACTTTCATTAATTTTATCAAAAGATAAAGTTAGAAAGTTTTTTAATTCTTTTGCAAAAGTTTTTGATAAATTAATGGGTGTTATTTTAATAACTTTAGGAATAAGTGTAGCAGTAAGTAAATAAAGGAAAAAATATGAAAATAGTAATGTTAGATAGAGCCACTTTAGGTTTTGATTTAAGTGTAGATGTATTTAAATCTTTGGGAGAATTCACGTCTTATGATGTAACATTTCCTAATCAGGTTATGAACAGATTAAAAGATGCAGATATTGTTATTACAAATAAAGTAGTAATTTCAAAAGAAATTATGAATAAGACTTCTTTAAAATTAATATGTATAAGCGCAACTGGAATGAATAATGTAGATTTAGATGAAGCTAAAAATTTAAATATTGAAGTTAAAAATGTAGCTGGATATTCTACATCTTCTGTTGTTCAATTATCTTTTTCAATGATTTTCCATTTTATCTCAAAACTATCTTATTATAAATCTTATGTAGATAATGGTTCTTGGGAAAAATCGGCAATTTTTACTCATATAAATAAACCATTTTATGAATTAGATAAAAAAAGAGTAGGAATTATTGGACTTGGAAATATTGGAAAAGATTTTGCAAAAAAAGCAACTGCTTTTGATTGTGAAGTAGTATATTACTCTACAAGCGGAGCTAATAATGATTCAAAATATAAACAAGTATCTTTAGGTGAATTATTAAAAACATCAGATATTATCTCAATTCATTGTCCTTTGAATGAAAATACTAAAGACTTATTAAATTATGAAAATATGCAAAGTATTAAAGATGGAGTAATTTTATTAAACCTAGCACGTGGCGGAATTATTAATGAAAATGATTTAGCTAAAATAATAGATGAAAAAGAGATTTATTGTGGAATTGATGTTGTGTCGAAAGAACCTGTTGAATCAACAAACCCTTTATTACAAGTAAAAAATAAAGAACAATTATTATTAACTCCTCATATTGGATGGGCTGCAATTGAAGCTAGAAAAAGATTAATAAATGAAGTATCTAATAATATTGAGAACTTTTTAAAATAATAAATTTTACTTTTTATTAATATTTTGATACACTTTCTCAAAAAGATAAATAATGGACATTCTACCTCCTATAGATAATGCACAGGCATTAAATAATTATGCTAGGTCTTTTTACGAAAAAAGATCTAGTATTTCTTCACAAAATTCTAATTTAATAAATGAAGCTCCTAAGATAATTTTAGATTCATTAAGAAAAACTTCTAGTAAAATGCTACAAAATAATGAACTTAATAAAGAAAAACTTATTCAAAATAATAGATATAAAAACTTATCTAAGAAAAAAGAAAAAAAAGATAGAAAAACTGATTCTAAAGATAAAAAAGATGGTTTAAAAAAATGTATACCAATTAAAGGAATATATTTACAAGGTGTAAGTTTATTAGATAAAAAAGAATTATTGAGTATTAAACAATTAGATGAAAAATGTATTAGTGAAAATGATTTAAACAATTATATTCAAGACTTATCTCTTTTATATGTGAACAAAGGTTATATAAGTACAAGAGTTCTTTTTATATCTCCTAATAATGAGAATAAACTAGGGCTTAGAGTTGTTGAGGGTTTTATTGAAGATATAGTTGATGATAGTAAAACTATTAATCTAAGTCTTTTATTTAAAAGTTTAAAGAATGAAAAATTAAACTTAAGAGATTTAGAACAAGCCTTAGATCAAGCTAATAGATTATCTTCAAATAATCTAACTCTTGATATTATTCCTGGGAATAAATTTGGCTCTTCTATCATTAAATTAAAAAATATTAAAACAAATACTAAAGCTTTTTCTTTATCTTTAAGTAATCAAGGACAAGAAAGTACAGGAAGAGTTTTGTTTCAAGGATCTTCAACAATTGAAGATGCTTTAACTTTAAGTGATTTTCTTAGCCTAAGTATAAGCTCAACTCTAAATAAAAACAATACAAGTAAATATTCAAGAAATTATTCTTTATTTTATTCTTTACCGTATTTATATTATACTTTAAGTACTTATGCTAGTTATTCTCATTATTTATATGAG
This sequence comes from Campylobacteraceae bacterium, assembly GCA_013215915.1. Taxonomy (GTDB): domain Bacteria; phylum Campylobacterota; class Campylobacteria; order Campylobacterales; family Arcobacteraceae; genus NORP36. The sequence goes on from JABSON010000240.1 coordinate 3,517, forward strand.
TATGATTTAACTTATAATAGGGTTGAATTAAAAGGAGATACAAAACAAATATCATTTAAACTAGACAAAGTTTTTTATAGAAATCAATATTTAGTAAATACTTTGTTTACTCAATTTACATATAAAAATGTAAATAACTATTTTCAAGAATCAAAACTTGAAATTTCATCTCCTACTTTAAGTATATTTGAATTTGGATTATCACATTTAGCTTATTATGATACAAGTGTATTAAGTATTAATGCAAGTGTAGAAGTAGGAACTTCTTTATTTAAAAAGAAAAAAATAGAAAATAATCCAATAGAAGAAGAGTTTAAAAAATTAAAACTTAATATATATTATAATAAAAACTTCTCAAATAATTATAATCTGTCTTCAAGTTTTACTGCTCAATACTCAAATGATATTTTACCAGGTGTTGAGTATTTAAGTATAAGTGATACTTCTTCTGTTAGAGGATTTGATAAAACATCATTATCAAGTGAAAAAGCATGGTACTTACATAATGACTTTTCAAAGAACTTATTTTTCTCTAATTCTGTTTTAAC
>JABSON010000241.1 GCA_013215915.1 Campylobacteraceae bacterium
CATCTTTTATACTAAAAATTTTTCACATACTACTGATAGCAATGTCAAATATAAAAAAGACAAATATAGAATAATTGAAATTCTTAATTTAGCTATATTTAAAAAAATAATAAGTAAGAAGAAACTTATTATTTCAGAAAATAAATATATAGAAATTATAAATTTAAACAATAATATATATAAATTTGAATATTACAAAAATAATAAAATTAAAACTCATGGTACATTTAAAGTTATTAACAATAAACTAATCTCTTTTGAGGAAAAAACAAATAATATATTAATTATAAAAAATAAATAATATATTGACATTTATCAAGGCTAATTAATTATAATAATTCTATACTAATTAAAAATTATTGGAGTTAATATGTTTGAATTAAAAGAAGATGCAAAAAAGATTGAATTAAGTGATGCGAGTGTTGATTTTTATGAATTTATACAAGATGGACTAAGATGTTATTACTTTGATTCAAGTGAGTGTGGACCTCCTGAACCTATGGTAAATGCAATGTTAGGTTTACAATTACTAAAAGAAAATAACCACAGACTAATTATGATGAATCACAAAGCACCAGGTGGTTTATTTCCTAGAATTCAAAATGATTTTTCTTATGAAATATTTGATCTTGAAGATGGTAGAGCACAAATAGTATTTTCTTTAAAGAATCAATCACCATCAAAAACAGATTTTTCAGCTAATACTTGTGCAGGATAAATAAATGAAGGTAGCACAAGAATTTGCACCTCCTTTTAAATTAATAGCTCCTTATTTTATAATAGGAACTTTGGCTTTTGTAATATCATGTTTTTATTTATTTACTATTGATATTAGTAAATTTAACTTTTTAAATCCAAACATTTTATCATTAGTTCATATTTTTTTATTGGGTTTTGTAATGATGATTATATTTGGAGCAATGGCTCAAATGATACCTGTTACATTAGAAGTTGGACATTTTTCAATTGAATTTTATTATATAATATACCCTTTATTAACTCTTGGTACAATTCTAATGGCTTTTGGTTTTTATTATTCTATTTTATTGCCATTTGCAGGTATCTTGGTATTATTATCAATGTTTATATTTATCATTGAATTTTTTTTAACAATTAGAAACGTTAAAAAATTTAATAATGTAATAAATAGCCTAATAACTGCTAATATATTTTTATTAATTGGTCTTATTATTGGAATTATGATGGCTCTAACTTATTCGGGCTTAGTTATTTATGATATATACTCTTTATTAAAAGCTCATATATTTTTAATTTTTGTAGGTTACATTTGTTTAACTATAATGGCTTTATCATTAATTCTATTGCCAATGTTTACTTTATCTCATAACTATTCAAAAAAACCTCTAAATATATCTGTAGTTACATTAAGTATTGGAGTAATATTACTTTGTATTTCAAGCTTACTTGATATTAAAGAGTTAGAGAATATAGCATATATTTTAATAGCAACAGCTTTATTAGTTTTCTTTTATCAATCATATTTGATCTATAAAACAAGGGCAAGAAAGAAAATAGATATTTACATAAAATCATTATTTTTTGCATTTTATTCATTAATACTTAGTATTTTATTTTCATTATTATTTCTATTATTTAACGAAGATAAGTTTTTGCATGTATCTGTGTTCTTAATTACTTTTGGTTTCTTTACTTTTCTTATAATTGCTCATTTATACAAAATTGTACCATTCTTAGTTTGGTTTGATAAGTTTGCTCCACTAGTTGGAAAAGAAAAAATTCCTATGTTAAAAGATATGATTCCAGATAAAAGCTCTTTATACCAATTCTATTTTACATCTTCTGGAATAATAATATGTGCAATTGCATTTTTATTAAACTCTGATACTATTTTCAAAGCAGGTGCTTCTTTTTTATTCGTTGGAGCAATTTTTCTATTTTCAAATTTAATTTATATGATAAGGTTTAAATAATGTATACAAAAAAAGATATTTTTAAAGCAGTGTCAACTGTAATGGATCCAGAAGTAGGTTTTAATCTTGTAGAGATGGGATTAATTTATGATGCAAGTTGTACAGAAGAAGGTGATGTAAATGTTATTATGACTTTATCTACAAAAGCTTGTCCATTACATCAAATGATTGTTACATGGGTTGAAGAAGCAGTTATCAGAGAATTACCAATGTCAATGAATGCTACAGTAGAAGTAGTTTGGGAACCAATATGGAATATTTCCATGGCAAATCAAAATGTTCAAACTGCATTACAACAAATGTAAAGTTCTAATAGATAATTAATATACAACTTGTTAGAATCAGTAAAAAGATATTAATGAGCAAAGAAAAACAAATATATTTTTTAGACTTAGAAGATATAAGAACTGAATCTTTAGTTGAGAAATATATATACACAAATCATGAGTTAAATTATTACTGGTCTAATGATTTTTCTTGTGATTTTTATATAGAACTTGCAAGTTTAGGATTTATAAGTATCTCAAGTAATGTTGATAATAAGTTTATATTATTAGCAGAAATGCAATTTGACTATGCAGTATTGGATTTTAAGAATCTACATATTTCTAAAAAAGTAAAAAAACTACTTAATAATGCTGATTATGACTTCAAAATTAATAATAACTTTGAAATAGTATTAGATAAAATTGAATCATATCACCAGAACTCATGGTGTGAAAAAGAGTATAAAGAATTATTATTAAATCTTATTAATTTTAAACATAATAATATAAATTTTAAACTAGAGTGTTTTGAACTATATAAAGACAATATATTAGTAGCTTGTGAAATAGGATACACCATTGGTAAAACTTATACTTCTTTAAGTGGATATACCAATAAAGTATATAAAAACTATGGCACTTTACAACTAGTATTATTATCTAAATACTTGGAGAATAAGAATTATCATTTCTGGAACCTTGGACATAGTTCAATGCAGTATAAAATTAATTTAGGAGCTCAAATACTAAATAGAAATGATTTTTTAAAACGTTGGTTAATTTCATCTAAAAAATAACTATTATGTGTTAAAATCATTAAAAAGGAATATGATTGAAATTAATAATTATTTTAATGATTACATTATTTATATTTACATCATGTACATCTAAAAAAATAGATTTACCAGATCAAAAAGAAAATAAAATGGAGACGAATTTATTACTAGAAGATGATGATTTTAATGATGAATTTAGTGAAGAAGAAGAAATAGTTGACCCACTTAAGTACTATAATATTATGATGACATCTGTTAACGATAAAATATTTACTTACGGGTTAAATCCAATAGCAAGTGCTTATGATTATACAGTTCATGATAACATTAAAGTTGCGGTATCTAATTTCTTTAGTAATTTAATGTACCCAATTAGATTTGTTAATAATGTTTTACAATTTAAATTTAAAAATGCAAGTGAAGAAACAGGAAGATTTTTAATAAATTCAACTGTAGGATTATTTGGATTATTTGATTTAGCAAAAAACGAATTTAATTTAAATCCTCATAATGAAGATTTTGGACAAACACTTGGACATTGGGGTGTTGGACCTGGATTCCATATTGTACTCCCAATCTTTGGTCCATCTAATCTTAGAGATTCTATTGGCTTGTTTACAGATGCATACTTAGACCCTACTTTTTCCAAAGAAAGAAAAAGTTGGAAGATTCCTAATAATAACAATGAATCAATATTATTAAATACTACAAGGGTTGTTAATAATACATCATTAAAATTAGGTCAATATGAAAATCTAAAAAAAGATTCTATAAATTTATATCCTTTTTTAAGAGATACATATGAACAAAAACGTGAACAAGAGATAAAGGAATAAAATGAGAATATATTTTTTAAAAATAACAATAATATTGTTATTTTTATCTTCGTCTTTAATTGCTATAGAAGAAAATAGTATTAAAGAAGTTATGAGTATAAAAATTGATCAAGTATTCTGGCCTCATTTTAATAATGATATGGGATTAAATCAAAGTTATTGGCCAAGTACAGGTCCACTAGCAGGATATATACAACATTATGCTAATAATTGGTATAAATATTATGTTGG
>JABSON010000242.1 GCA_013215915.1 Campylobacteraceae bacterium
AAAGTGCTAAAATAAATACCGTTGCTTAAAATATAAAGTAATTTAAAAATACTTTATAATATTTAAGAGATTAAGTATGTTTTAAGGTGGTGACTAGTGCTTTTAAAAATGTTTTTTTATCTTTGTTAAATGTGAATATTTTTTACCATTAATATTATTTACTTTAGTTCTTAATTGTAATTTATATTCAATATTAATTAGTTTATTTGCTTCCACTGATGAAGTTATGCTTTTTTTATTGGGTTCACAATATAAAGAGATTCATTTAAAGTCTATTCCATCAATTTTAATGCTTACATACTTATCCATAATCAAAGCCTTTTATAAAAGGGACACTTTTTTATATTAATTTGTATTTAATTGTAGCTATTTATATTTAATAGTTTTCTTAATAAAGAGCTATTTAGTGGTGATAGAGTTTACTTAGAGTATCTTTTCTTGCCCTATTCTATATAATGCAAAATCATATTTAATAGGATCATTTTCATCAAAAGTTCTTAAGTTATTTGTAATTTCTAAAGCAGATTTTAAATCATAAGTTTTTCTAGTTAAAAGCCCTAGTTTTTGAGAAACTTTAAAAGTATGCGTATCTAAAGGTAAAATTAAATCTTTTTTATCAATACCTTTCCATAAACCTAAGTCTAAGTTGTCTTTTCTAACCATCCATCTTAAAAACATATTCCATCTTTTATAAGGTGAGTTACCTATTTCTTTTATTTTTCCTAATTTATCTCTTTTAAAATTATTAGAAATTAAAAAAGTATATCCTCTTGATTGATAATCATTTACTTCTCTAATTTTTGTAATTAAATTATCAATTCCTTCTAATACTGAATTATCTTTTTTATATGCATCAACAAACATAGAATTAAGAGAGTCTTTTTCTTTTAATCTTTTAAAAGCTATAAAAATAGATGTTACATCTTGAGCATTTTGGAATCTATAATAAAATGAATTTAGAGTTTTTATAATTGTTTCTTCTTTTTGTTCTAAAAGTGAAAAGTCTAAAGACTCTAGGAACTTAACAATTAAAGTAGCTTTCCCATAAGCAAATAAAGCACATAATAAAATTATATACTCATCGTTATATCGTTTTGCAACAAATAAAGGATCAGGTTTATCAGCACTTAACTCACTTAGAGAATTTCTTAAATCACATTCTTTATTTAATAAATCTTTTATATCTTCCAAAAACTTCCTTTTTGATTATCTTCTAATCTAGCTTTGATATAATAGCGTTAAAAATATGATTAAGTCTTAAAAATAGGAAAATTATGCAAAATATATTGATTACTGGATGCTCAAGTGGAATTGGTTTAGAAACTGCTTTAATACTTAAATATAATGGTTATAAAGTATATGCTAGTGCTAGAAAAGACAAAGATATTCAAAGTCTTAAAGATTTAGGTTTTATTACTTTAAAAATAGATGTAAGAAAAATAGAAGATATAAAAGCTGCATTTGAATATATTTTAAAAGAAGATAAAAAACTTGATGCTGTATTTAATAATGCAGGTTTTGGGCAACCAGGAGCTGTAGAAGACTTATCAGTAAAAACTTTAAAAAAACAATTTGAAACAAATGTATTTGGACTTCACGAAGTAACTATTCAAGCTATGAAAATATTCAGAAAACAAAATTATGGAAAAATTATACAACATAGTTCAGTTTTAGGAATAATTTCATTAAAATTTAGAGGTGCTTATAATGCAAGTAAATATGCAATTGAAGGACTAAGTGATACTTTAAGACAAGAAATTTCGGGAAGTAATATCTCTTTATCTGTAATAAATACAGGGCCAGTTACTTCTAAATTTAGAGAAAATGCTTTAAAAAACTTTACAAAAAATATTGATATTGAAAATAGTTTTTTTACAAAAGTATATAAAGAAGATTTAAAGAAAAGATTAGAGAATTCAAAAGATAAAGTACCATTTAATCTACCAGCATCTGCTGTTTCAAATATAGTATTAAAAATTATGTTAAGCAATAATCCAAAACCTAGATATTATGTTACAAAAGCTACTTATATTATGGGATTTTTAAAAAGAATATTGTCAACAAGATTGTTAGATAAAATATTAAATAAAATGTAAATTCATTTTATTTAGAATAAAAAAAAGCTTCTTTATAATAAAGAAGCTTTTTTTATTAGAAAACCATTATTTAATATATGTTTTTCCATAGAATCTAATAGTTAAAGCGATTACAGATAAACCTATTGCTAATAATAGATATACAGGATATCCTAAAGCTGCAGGAATATATCCACAAACAACTGCTACAAACCCTACAAATAGAGCATATGGTAATTGAGTTGAGATATGATCCATATGATCACAAGATGAAGCCATAGATGATAAAATTGAAGTATCAGAAATTGGTGAACAATGATCTCCAAAAATTGCACCAGTTAATACAGCTCCAACATTAAGAACAATATATGTGTGTAAATCTGTTCCTTCTAAACCTGTGTGAATTCCAACAGCATTTGCTAAAGGAATTGTTAAAGGCATTAAAATACCCATAGTTCCATAAGATGTTCCAGTTGCAAAAGATATAAATGAACCTAAAATAAAGATAATTGAAGGTAATAAGAATTGAGGAGTAGTATCTGCTAATAAAGTAACAATATAAGCAGCAGTTCCAACTTCTTTCATAACAGCAGAAATAGTCCAAGCTAGTACTAGAATTACAGCTGTAATAACTAAAGCTTTTGCTCCAAATACCCAAGTTTCAATTGCTTCATGAATATCAAAAATCTTTTGTTGTAAACCCATACCAATAGCAACTAATGAAGCTAATAAAGCAGCTTCGAAAATTACAATAGATGCATCAGCAGATCCAAAAGTTTCTCTTAATGCATAAAATGTAAATGGATCAGCTTCAATTTTTGCAACTACTGCTGCATCTAAAGCAGATAAACCATTAAAGTAAAAACCAACAAATGCAACAACAATTAAAGTAAGAATTGGAATAATAGCATTAGACATAGAATATGTAACACCCTCTTTTGGTAACATAAAAGAGTTTTCTTGGTTCATAATTTCTTTTGAATTAGGATTAGATACTGCACCTGTTTCATAAGCACGAACTGCTGCTTTATGCATAGGTCCAAATTCTCTTAAAGATAAAGCTGAGAAGAATACAAATGCTAACATTAAAATATTATAGAATCTATAAGGTAAAGTCTCTACAAATATTCCAAAAGCATTAACTTCAGTTTGTCCAATAGCAATATAAGCATCTTTTATTAATGATAATTCATATCCTACCCAAGTAGAAATTAATGCAAGTCCAGCAATAGGAGCAGCAGTTGAATCTATAATAAATGCTAATTTTTCTCTTGAAACTTTTAATTTATCAGTAACTGGTTTCATAATAGGTCCAACAATTAATGAGTTTGCATAATCATCAAAGAATATAAAGAATCCCATAACCCAAGTATATAGTTGTGCAGATACAGGTGATTTAGCTCGAGCTGCTAGTTTTTCAGCAATAGCTCTAGGCCCACCCATTTTTGTAATAACTGCAATCATACCACCAATAGTTAAAACTTGTAATACAATACCTGCATTCCAAGAATCAGCTAAAGATCCAACCATTTTTACAGACATATCTACAAATGCGTAATATAAAGCAGCAAAAATATTTGCTCCTGAAATATTTACCATAAATGTACCTGTAAAAATACCCATAAACAAAGAAAAAATTACGTTTCTTGTTACGAAAGCTAAAACAATAGCTACTAAAGGTGGTAACATTGTTAACCAACCGTAAATTTCAGCATTTTCTTTTGCATCCGCAAATACCATTAATGGTAAAAGAGCTACAAGTAAAATACCCTGAATAATTTTATTCAATATATCCTCCATACTTTAAAATTAATATATTGAGCGCATTTTATCTAAACTTTCTAATATTTTAAATAAAAAGAATGATAATATGGAACTTAAATATAAAACTTTTTGTATTTTACACTTTATTCATTTCATTAATGAGTTCTTTTATATTAAGTTTAATAGATTGTAAAAATACTTTTTC
>JABSON010000243.1 GCA_013215915.1 Campylobacteraceae bacterium
TCATATAGAACAAACTGAAATTCATAGGTATTTAGGTGATCAAATACTTTTAGATGATCTTATTTTTAAGTATGAAAACTATTCAAAGAAAAAAGATTTTAATTATATAAATAAAACTGTTAGCAAACTTGATTTTGAGAATAATATAGTTTTTATGGATAATGAGTCTTTAAAATACGATTATTTAGTTATTTCAAATGGTTCTAAAACATTTTTTCCTAAACAAATTAAAAAACTTGATTTTTACAAAAAGGACATAAAACTTCTTGAAGTAATTAAAAACTTTAAAAATGATTTTGATTCATTATTAAAAATAAAAAATAAAAAAATAAATATTGTGATTGCAGGAGCTGGATTAAGTGGTGTTGAAATTGCTATTGAATTAGCACAAAAAATAAAAAATAATAATATCAGTCCAAATGATATGAAAATTATTTTAGTAGAGCAGCAAAAAACAATTTTACCTGGAAATAATGAATTCTTAATACATAAAACAAAAGAAGTATTAAATAATTTTGATGTTACTTGTGTACATAATGAATTTATTACTCAAATAGAAGAGAATAAAATAATTTTATCAAATAAAGAAGAGATATTTTATGACTTATCATTATTTGTTTTAGGTGTAAGTACAATTAATATTAGAAATGAGAATAATATTGAAGTAAATATTAAAAATCAATATATTGTAAATGATTATTTTCAAATAAATGATTTTTCTAATGTTTTTTGTATTGGAGACGCAGCACAAACACTAAGTCCTGAAGGTACGTATAATTTACCAACAGCTCAGATGGCAAATCAACAAGCAGAAGTTTTAAGTTCAAATTTAAAAAATATTTTAAAAAATAAAACATTTATTAAAAAAGAATTAAAACTGAAAGGAGTATTAATAGATTTAGGAAAGAATAATGCAGTTGGTCTAATTGGTAATTTAAAATTAAATGGATATATTGCATTTATATTAAAAAGGTTTACTAGTTATTTGCATAAAATAAAATTTTAAACAAAAAAAAGGGTTCTCTATGAAAATATTAAAAATTGGTATTGTTGGTCTTGGAAGGATGGGACAAGAGCATTTGCAACTTATATCTGAGTATATTCCAGGTGCAAAAGTAAAAGCTGTATGTGACATTGAGTTTAATGATAATGCAAAGAAATTGATTAAAAAGTATGGAATTAGAGAGAAGTACAGTGATTATAATGATATGTTAAAAGATAAATTACTTGATATTATTTATGTTTGCACACCTATTGATGATTTAACAAGAATCTCAATTGCTTGTATAAAAGCGAATAAACATACATTTTGTGAAGAAAACTTGTCTAAGCGTCCACAAGATATAAAAGACTTAATGAAAGTTCTTGAGAGTTCTAAATCAAAATTTTTTGTTGGATTAAATAAAAGGTTTGATAATAATTTTAATTCTGTAAGAGACACAGTATTAAAAGGAAAAATAGGAGAACCTCAAATTATAAAAATAACTTCAAGAGATCCAGATTTTCCATCATTGGAATATCTAAAGAGCTCAGGAGGTCTATTTTTTGATATGACGGTTGATGATTTTGATATGTTAAGATATCTAACTGGAGCAGAAATTGAAGAAGTTTACGCAATGGGTGCTGTTTTAATTGATCATAGAATTAAAGAGTTTAATGATATTGATACAGCAACATTAAATGTAAAACTTTCAAATGGTGTTTTATGTGTAATTGATAATTCAAGAAGAGCTTTATATGGTTATGACCAAAGAATTGAAGTACACGGTTCACTAGGAATGGTTACAACTTCAAATGAATTACAATCAAAAGCAAAAATTTATACAGGATATGGGGTTATTGAAGAGAAACCTCAGTATCTAATGCTAGAGAGATATAAGTATGCTTATATTAAAGAAACAGAACATTTTATTTCATGTATATTAGAAGATAAAGAACCCCTAACAGGTTGCAATGATTCTTTAGAAACATTATATGCAGCACAAGCGGCTATGAAATCTTTAACTGAAAATAGACCAGTAAAGATTTCAGAAATTAAATTAAATTAAATTAAAGGAAAAAAAATGAGTAATGTAATTAAAGCGTTAATAGATGGAGTATTAGTTGAAAGTAAATCTACTCAATTTGTAGATATGGTATCACCTCTAACAAATGAAGTTATTGGAAAAGTTCCTTGTATGTTAAAAGAAGAAATAGATGAAGCTGTGCAAAAAGCTCATCAAGCATATTTATTATGGAGATTTACTCCTGTAATGACAAGAACTAGAGTAATGCTTAAATATCAAGCACTTGTAAAAGAAAACATGGAAGAGTTGGCTACTATTTTATGTAAAGAATCTGGAAAAACTTTTGCTGACGCAAAAGGTGATTTAGTAAGAGGTTATGAAGTAATTGAATTTGCTTGTTCTGCTCCTACTCTTTTAATGGGTGAAACAATTGAAAATGTTGCAAATAAAGTTAATACTTACTCATATAAACAAGCGATTGGAGTTTGTGCAGGAATCACACCTTTTAACTTCCCAGGAATGATTCCTTTATGGATGTTTCCATTATCAATTGTCGCAGGAAATGCATTTATTCTAAAACCTTCTGAAATGGTTCCAAATACTGCTTTAAGATTAGCAGAACTTTTATATGAAGCGGGAGCTCCTAAAAATATCCTACAAGTTGTTCATGGACAAAAAGAACAAGTTGATATGTTATTAGATCATGATTTAGTTAGATCATACTCATTTGTAGGAAGCCCTGCAGTAGGAGGATATATTTATTCACGTGCAACTGCTAATTTAAAAAGAGCACAGGCTTTAGTTGGAGCTAAAAACCATATGGTAATTATGCCAGATGCAAATAAAGAGAATGTAATTAATGCACTTGTTGGAGCTTCAATGGGAGCAGCTGGTCAACGATGTATGGCTATATCTGTTGCTTTATTTGTAGGATCTTCAAAAGAATGGATTCCTGAATTAGTAGAAAGATTAAAAAAAGTAAAACCTGGTGTTTGGGATGATGAAAGTGCTGATTATGGTCCACTTATTACTAAAAAAGCTCAAGAAAAAGTTGAAAGATTAATTCAAGAAGGTGTAGATGAAGGTGCTAACTTAGTATTAGATGGAAGAGGAGCTACAGTTGAAGCTTATCCAAACGGAAACTGGGTTGGACCTACTGTGTTTAGAGATGTTAAAGTTAATATGAGTATTTATAAAGAAGAAATCTTCGGACCTGTTATTTCACTTTTAGAGCCTAAAACATTAAATGAAGCATTAGATATTATTAATAATAATATGTTTGGGAATGGAACTTCAATCTTCACATCAAGTGGCGCATCTGCTACTAAATTTAGAAGAGAAGTACTTGTTGGCCAAGTTGGTATTAATATTCCAATTCCTGTTCCTTTACCATTCTTCTCATTTACAGGTTGGAGAGGATCATTCTATGGTGATTTACATGCTTATGGAAAACAAGCTATGACTTTTTATACTGAAACAAAAACTGTTACAGAAAAATGGTTTGAAAATGAAGAACATGAAGAAATTGCTTTTAACTTTAAAGAAAATCACTCAAAATAATATTTCGTTTAATAAAAGAATTTATTCTTTTATTAAACTTCATTCTTTATTCCACTCTTTTTAATAATACAGAAGTTCACATTACTCCTATAAATAAAGAAACAAGCCCGTATTTAACTTTTTTTTAGCATTTCATACATAAGTGATACTGTAATTCTATTTCCACTTACACCTAAAATAATTGCTCCTGCATTTATCTTTACTCTTTAACTTAGAATTCATCACTTTAGATCAAAAACCTAAATTCATACTCAAATTTTATCAATAAGAAAATAAGATAAAATGAATAAGTCTTATCATGAAAAAAAATAAATATAAGATTATTCTGAAAGTAATGACCTTGGGATGAAACAGAACAGTTAATTTGGAACAATAATGAAAGTGTTTATTAAGACTTAGGTCTTAATTAATTGTTTTAATATTGTTAAAAGATACTAATAAAGATTTATCTTAAGAAATAAT
>JABSON010000244.1 GCA_013215915.1 Campylobacteraceae bacterium
TTTTTAGTCATCTTCTTTATCTTCATTTTTTTCTATTTTTTTCTCTACTTGATTTGTTACAAAAAAAGAAATATCTTTTATATAATCTAATTCAACTAATTTTAATAGTGATTTTATATCTTGTTTGTTATACTCAAACTCCATTTTATAAATAGAATGGGTTAATACGAAAAATAGAATATCATTTTTAATATATGTAAATTTTACTCCCTTTTTTAATTTTGGAGGTAAGATTGATATTAATTTGTTTATTATAGTACTAGTATTTAATTTTTTTAATTGAGGTCGTTGTTTCATATGAGTAAGAATATCATTAAGTTTTTTCATATACTAATTATATCAGGATTTATATTAGTATCAAGCGGTTGTGGTTATAAAGGACCACCAAAATATGTATCAAGCACTACAGAATCAAATAATTCGTGATTTATGATTATTTAATTATTGGTGCAGGAGTTGCAGGATTAAATGCAGCAAGGTTAATTCCTAAGAATAAAAAAGTATTAATTTTATGCAAAAAAACTCCTTGGGAGTGCAATACTTTTTATGCTCAAGGTGGAGTTGCTACTGCTGTTGATAAAAATGATATACAATCACATATAAAAGATACTCTTACAGCAGGAGTTAATCATAATAACGTTGAAGCTGTTAAAGTTTTATCTGAGCATTCACGCGAGTGTATTAATGATTTAATTGATAATGGTTTGAAGTTTGATTTAAATAAATCAGGTGACTTAGCTTTTACAAAAGAAGCGGCTCACGAAATTCCTAGAATTCTTCATTGTGATGGTGATGCAACTGGAAGAATGCTTCATCTATTTTTATTAGAACAATCATATCATCAAATAATTTCAAATGTTGTAGTTAATGATTTATTAATTCAAGATGGAATTTGTTATGGTGCTAAATATTATGATGAAGATGATAATGAAAGTATTGTTTATGCTAACAATGTTTTAATAGCTTCTGGTGGAATTGGTTCAATTTATAAATATCATACTAATTCACCAGCGGTAGCAGGTGAGCTTCAAGGTATTTGTTTAGAAAAAGGTATTGAACTTAAAGATATGGAAATGATGCAATTTCATCCTACTGTATTTAAAGGTACCTCATTTGCTAGAAAAACACTTTTAAGTGAAGCTTTAAGAGGTGAGGGCGCTTGGGTTGTTGATGAAGATAATAAAAGATTTTTATTTGATTATCATAAAGACGGTGAATTAGCTCCAAGAGACGTAGTATCAAGATCAATATTTGATTACAATGAAAAAACAAATAAACAAATATTTTTATCATTTGAAACATTTTCAGAAGAATTCTTTAAAAATAGATTTCCAAATATTCATTTAAACTTACATGACTTAGGTTATGATTTACCAGCTCAAAGAGTTCCAATATCTCCCGCGTTTCATTATGCAATGGGTGGAGTAAAAATTGATTTGAAATCAAAAGTTATAAATATGAAGAATTTATATGCTATTGGCGAAGTTTCTTGTTCTGGTTTACATGGAGCTAATAGATTAGCATCAAATTCACTTTTAGAAGGTTTAGTTTTTTCTAAAATTGCAGTTGATGATATAGAAAAAAATCATTTTAAGATTAATAAAGAAGATTTCACAAAAAAAATTATTTCTCATAAAAGAAATCAAAATATTGACAAAAAAATTAAAAATGATTTAAGAATTTTAATGTGGAAGTCTGCGAGTATATCAAGGAATAAAGCTGATTTGGAAGATGCTTTAGTAAAAATCAACAAATTTCTTAATGAAAAGTTAGGAAGACTACTGTTCTTAAGGCTTCTTACGGCAAAATCTATATTAGAATCAGCTCTAAAACGTGAATACTCACTCGGAGCTCATTATATCAAGGAGAATAAATGTTAAAAATTATAATGTCATTTTTATTTTTTTCACTAGCAGCATATGCAAGTGAAAGCACTAGTAATACAGCAATACCTGATATTACTATGACATGGGCTGGTCTTTCAGCTCTGTTTATATTCGCAGTTGGTTACTATTTTGTAGCTGCTGAAGAAAAGTATGAAATAGATAAAGCTAAGCCAGCATTATTTATCGGAACTTTTATGTTTATGCTAGTAGCTGCATATTATGCACTAAATGGCTTAGATATGAATCTTGTTCATACTCAAGCTCAACACTTAATCTTAGAAATTGCAGAAATCTTCTTTTTCTTATTTGTGGCTATGACTTATATTGAGTCTTTATTACATATGAATGTATTTGATTCTTTAAAATACTCATTAGTATCTAAAGGTTATACATATAGACAATTATTCTGGGTAACTGGAATTTTAGCTTTCTTTATCTCGCCTATTGCGGATAACTTAACTACCGCTTTAATTTTATCAACTGTTTTAATTACAATTGAGAAAAAAAGAAAAGATTTCTTAGTACCTGCTGCAATTAATATTGTTGTTGCTGCTAATGCAGGTGGTGCTTGGTCTCCATTTGGTGATATTACTACACTTATGGCATGGACTGCTGGTAAGGGAGAATTCGTTGATTTCTTATACTTATTTCCAGCATCAATCATTGGTTATGTAGTTACAGCAGTTATTTTATCTAGATTTGTTCCAACTGATATTCCTGCATTTGATGTTACAAAAGAGGAAAAACCTGTTATGGCAGCTGGATCTAAAGTTGTTATTGCTCTTGGTATATTTACAATTTTCTCAGCTGTAATGTCTCATCAAATATTACATTTACCTGCAATGTGGGGAATGATGTTTGGTTTATCTCTACTTAAATTATATTCTTATGGTTTAAAGAAAAAATATGGTGTTGACCACTTTAATGTTTTTGAATCAATGTCAAAAATTGAAAATAATACTTTAATGTTCTTCTTTGGTATTTTAGCAGCGGTTGGTGCTTTATACTTTATTGGATGGTTAGGTTTAGCAGCAGTTGTTTATAACCCAGATGTATTAGGTCCTACTTGGTCTAATATTGGTGTTGGTTTCTTATCTGCAATTGTAGATAATGTTCCTGTTATGTCAGCTGTTTTAAAAGCAAATCCAGTTATGGATTTATCTCAATGGATGTTAGTTACTTTAACTGCTGGTGTTGGTGGATCTTTAATATCATTTGGTTCAGCAGCTGGTGTTGGAGTTATGGGGAAACTACATGGTATTTATACTTTTGGTGCTCATATGAAATATTCATGGACTATTTTAATTGGTTATATTGTTTCTGTTGCTGTTTGGTATCTTCAATATCAAATCTTAGAAATTGGAATTTAATTTTAATTAATAAAATTTTAAAACCTTGTATCTTCGGATACAAGGTTTTTTTTTGATTTTTGAATAGACATATAAGAAGTCAATATACTTTATTTTATAAAATTAAAATTTACTAAAACAAAAAATAAATATCTTATTGATATTAAATAAAGAGAAATAATAAATGGTACTACACTTCAAATTTAAATACTTATCAAGAAATGGAACTTTATTAAAGTTTCTAAGTACTTGCGTACAAATGTTTCCTTGTGAATACAAAATTCTTAAAAAAAATAATTTTATTAGTTTGTATGTAAAAGCAAATGATGATATATTAGAAATAATTACAAATAAATTATCTTCATATTTACCAATGTCAATTTATTTCACCGCTTCAAGTATTCAAGCTTGCGAAAATTTACCCTTTGGTAATAATTTAGAAATTCAAGATGATTCTATTTTACCTTATTGTACATCTTGTTTGAATGACGTAGAAGATGATGAAAATATAAATTATTATAATGTTTTTCATTCATGTATAAACTGTGGTTTATCATTAGAAAAAAGAGTATTTACATTAACTAAGAATGACATAGAACTTAAATATGAGCCTACAAAAGATTTATTTGAAAAAATAGCCTTATTAATAAATGAAAATAACAAAATTAAAATTAAAACTTTTTCTGGAAGTTTTATCTTTTCAAAAGCCGAAAAAATTAATAAAAATTCAAAGATATTATTTACCAATATAGATAATATTTCTTCTGTGTTTAATGTTAGTA
>JABSON010000245.1 GCA_013215915.1 Campylobacteraceae bacterium
CTTTTAATATATTTTCTTTATTCATATTCTTAAGTCCTTTATTTTATTAAATTATATCACAATTAACTACATAGAATGAGTAGAGATATCATCTTGTCCATTTTAAACTAATATTTAATTTGAATAAGAATATATTTAAGTATTTTTATATCTTAATTTGAAATATAGAACATAATTATATAAGAAAATATGTTTTATTTCTACTGCATAAATTTTTAAATAAACATAATGAGTGCTTGAAAATATATACTATACAGCTTTTAATCATAGGCTAACGTCGGTATTGAGGAACAAAGTAAGTAACCAACTCCATTAAATTGTAAGCATCCCTTGCGAACAATTTAACCTAAAAGTTTTCTCATTTACTACTTCGTTTTCCTCCTATTTCTTGTTATATCTTTCATCTAATTTATATTAAAAATATCGATGCTCTTCTATTTATGATTAATAATCAAATATTTCTGTAAGCATTTTAGAAATCTCTTTGGCTTTAATTTTATCTACAACACCAATTTTTTTAACTACTCTAGTTTTATCCACAGCTCTAATCTGATCTAACAATACTAATCCATTTTTATCTTCAAATTTTATTGTTGGTCTAAAAATAAAGTTAAACCCTTTACTTGTCATTGGTGCAATTATTATAGTTTTTAAAACATTCATTTCATTTGGAGATATAATAATACAAGGTCTAGTTTTTTGAACTTCAGACCCAACAGTTGGATTTAATTTTACTAAAACAATATCAAATCTATTAAATTCATTTACCATTCATAATCTTCTAAATCATTATCATTTAAAAATTCATCAATTGTATTTGTATCTTTATTATTTTTATTTTTTAATAAAACTTCTTCAATATTTTCTTTCCAATTTTCTCTTCTTGAAGTAATAATAGGTTTTATTAATAAACCATTTTCTACAACTTCAAAATCAAGTTCAACATTTGCAAGATGAGCTTGTGCAATCAGAGGTTTTGGGATTCTAATACCTTGAGAATTTCCTATTCGCGTTAACATTGTCATTATAAACTCCAATCTAATTTTATATATTGTAATTATATTGTAATTACTTTTTAATGTCAAATTATTTTAAGTAGAGGCTAGAAATTGTTACACTTGGATATAACGTTTGACTTCAGCGACGCTCTGCGTTCGCTGCTAGAATTTGTTATATTTTTCAATTATATATCTTAGATATATATCAATGTGCCAATAAAAAATAATCTTGTATCGAGTCCTCATTATTTATTAGAACGAGCCTTTAATTTAATAGGAACTACTACACCAATAATAAATTCTTGATTAACACTTCCCCAAAATCTACTATCATGGCTATGATCTCTATTATCTCCCATCATAAAACATTCATTTTTAGGAATAGTTATTTGAGAGATATCAAATAATTGAGGAATATCTTTTTTTATAACATCTATATCGTGGTGTATTCCAGGATGTTTTTTTTTGTAAGGGTCTTTAATAAACAATTTATTATCTATATTTTTAATCTTATAATTTTTATAATATTGTTTAACATATTTATTTCCCTCTATGGGGTGTAAATATAATGATTTATCTTTTAAGAATATTACATCTCCTCCTGATGCTACACAACGCTTTGCATAAATTAATTTTTTATCTTTAGGATAATAAAAAGCAAATATACCACCTCTAAATATAGTATTCAAACCTTTAAATACAAATATTGATTCATTATTATATATAGTATTTTTCATACTTCCGCTAGGAAGAGTTTTAGTTTGGATTTCAACTTTTTTTTCTAACATAAAATAATAGAATTTCCTAACATATTTTAAAAGATTAGGATCATCTTCTGATACTACATCATTATTTTTATCAACAAATATCCATCTTTGGTCTATTGGTTTCATTAAGTTTTTCGTTGTTTTTATTAAATCATCATAGTTTTTAATATAAATATATTTTCCAAGTCCTAAATCAAAGTTAATACTAACTTCCCTAGTTTTTTGTAAGATTTTACCATTCTTAGAGTAGTTAATTGTTTTCTCTTTTTTACCATTTCTATAATAAACTTTTGATTTAATATTTCCATTTTTATAATATTCTTTACATAAACCTTCTCTTTTATAATTTATTAAAAAAATTTCTTCTCGTATTTCTCCCGTTTTATAATAAGTTTTACCAATACCTTCTGCTTTACCATCCTTAAAAGTTGTTTCACTTCGTAATTCTCCCGTTTTATAATAAATTTTACCAATACCTTCCGATTTATCATCCTTAAGAGTTGTTTCACTTAGTAATTCTCCTGATTCATAATATTTTTTACCAATACCTTCTCTTTTATCATCAATATAAGGAATTTCAGATTCTAATTTTCCATTTTTATAATATGTTTTAAACATACCATTTTTTACATTGTTTTTAAAGTGTACTAAGTTTTTTAATTCACCAGTTTCATAATATATTTCAGCTATACCTTCCTTTTTTTCATTCTTAAATGGAAGCTTATATCTTAATTCACCACTTTTAAAATAAGCTTTTTCAATTCTATCGCTTTTAGTATATGCAAATAAAAAAGTAGTGTATATTAATACAAATAATAAAATTTTATACATACTCAATCCTTAATTTTAAATATCTTAATATAACGTTTAAATTGAAGAACGATGGCGATTTAATATCATGATTACTTGGTTTCCAGTTTTCTCAATAAAACACTTAAATCCCATATTATCGTTATAATAGCCTCGTTTCTTTCCAATGATTTGTTATGCATTTATTTTTTTAATTAAAATTTTATATAAGTCACTAGATGCTTTTGCTCCAGATGCTCCATAGTTCTTAGAATTTATTGTATTGTCTAAATCTTCTAAAGGAGCAAGTCTTGAATAAAAAAACTTCTCATCAAGAGTTCCTTTATCTAATCCCTCATTAAATAAATCTTTAAATAACGTCATTACTGCGTTGTACCCTGTAGTTTTGGTTAATAAACTTTCATTATTATCCCAATCAAGAGGAAGTACATTTTTTAAAGTATTAAAATAGTTTAACAAAATTTTATATAATGAAAGTTCATCATCTGCAATATAAAATTGCCATAATATTGATTCTCCATAATTCGTGTCACTTTTATTTATTGAAGATAAATTATTGTTATTTTCAATTAATTTATTTCTTAATTTATTAAAATACTTTTTATCATTATAAATATAATTTAAGATACGTTGTGCAAATGCACTTAAACTTATTACTGCATCCTCTGATAATTCGTCTTTTTTACCAATAAGTTTAATTTTATTTCTCCATGGAGAATTTAAATCTTTTGCAAACATTATAGATAAATCAGCAACAATTTTACGAGGTGTAAAATATTTTTCTTTATGTTCTTGATAGAAACTTATTGATGGGTCTACTTTTGTTTGTTCTGAATTAATTGTTACAAATACTCTCGATTGATCTTCCTCTGGTAAATCAATAAAAAATGTTATACTTAAATCAAAATTTATATTTTCACTATCTTCAAAACCTTTTAGTCTATGTTGACCATCAATAATACTAAAGGTATCTTTTGAACTTTTAATGGTAATCGTATTGTTTGTTTGTTCAATTATTTTATCTTTTGTAATATTTAAAATTATTGAGTTGGGCATTGTTGCATCAACTGATGTTAAATAATCTTTTATATAAGATACCTTTTGATTATTAATTTCTCTTTGAATACCATCATATGTATTTGTTTTTTTAGATAATTTAATTATGTCTGATTCTGACATAGAATAAAGTTTATAAGCATTGATACTTGAAACATAAAGTGTTCCTATGGGTTGTTCTATTTTAAATATATTTAAAGTTATATTTCCATTCATATTTTATCCTTTAAATAGAAAGTACATTACCATTTGGCAATGTAGTTTCTGTTCGTTCTCTACTGTCGTTAGCTTGTCTTTGTATCTGAATATTATTTTTAAAATCTTGTAAGTTTAGTTTCGAAATAATTGTAAATATCAATGATAATATAAGCATTGAATAAGTTA
>JABSON010000246.1 GCA_013215915.1 Campylobacteraceae bacterium
CTGATATTAAAAATGTTGTTGATGTTCAAGGACTTACAATAACAAAAGGAAAAGATACAGGAACTATTTTATTAGATGCTAGTGGAAATGAAAACAATAAATCAAATAAAGCTCAAGATGTAAAAGTAGCAGGTCATGAAGCAGGAGAAATTAAATATCTACAAAATGGTAATGGATTAATATTTAAAGACTCATATGATACAAAAGAAGCAATGAATGACTCAAGTGGTAATTCCTTTTATAATAGATTAAATGAAGCAGCTAATGGAAACTTAACAGATGTAACATATGATTCTAAATCAAATGATTATGTTAATGCAGGTACAAGTTTTTCTAATAATGTTGAAGTTAGAACAAATGGAGTTGAGTATAGACAATTATTAAATAAAGAAATTACAGCATTATCAAATAAAAAGAATATAAACGATTTTATGAATTTTTATCATAATAAATTTGATGTAAAAATTAATTATGATGTAGCAAAACGATCATTAGCACAAGGTGGTGCTTCACTAGTAGATAATAAATATAATGATAAATTTGGCTCTGATAAAAATGGAAAAGAATATAACGCTGTAGTTGACTTTGCAAAAGTATTTATTAAAGATAATTTAACAGATAATTCAAAAGCAGAATTTTATGATGATAAAACAAAAAGTACAAACTTATTTAATGCCTCAGTAAATGAAAAAAAGGACTTTGAAGGTAACTATGTTTCTTATCCAGATAATAAAGACTTTTATGAAGAAAATCTTAAATCAAATAATCAAGATACAAGTTCTACAAAAGATTATGCAAAAGGTGTTATAAATGATACTAAAAATGTAATTAAAGCTATTTATGATACTAATGGAAAAATAATAGCAGAAGGTATTTATGATCTATTAACAAGTCCTGTTGATACTTTAACAAGCCAAGGAAAAGACTTAAGAAAAAAATATGATCTATCACAATTATACGAAAATGCAGGAGAGTATGCAAAAGCTAAAGAACTAAAAGGTTCTGTAATAACAGAATTAGTAGGATATGTTGCAGGTACTGCTGGTGTTGGAAAAACAGTTTTAACCAAAGGAAAAGTTAATATTGCAAGAGATAGTATTGTTAAAGATGGTAGTAAGATTACCAAAACTAAAAAAGAATCAAGAGAACAATACAAAAATGCAACAGATAAATCTCTAAGACAACAATATCGACAAAAAAATATAGAACAAAATGCACATAATAAAAGTGAATATGCAAAAGCAAAACAAACATACTTTAAAGATAAAGATGGTAATTTAATATGGCCAAATAATAAAGATAATGTTGATCAAATTGCAGGAACATCTGAATTTTATGTCATTAAAAAAGGTGATGAAATTATTAGGTATGTCAAGGACAAAGACATTGAAAGACATCATGGAGGAACTTATGACCCTCTAAATGATCCTGGAACTTATACCACAACTCCTGGAACAAACTGGAAAGATGTATCTCTGCCTGGTTCAGAGAGTGATTATAAAAAAATAAAACTAGAAGCACTAGAAGATATTTTAACAACACGATCAAAAGTAGAGAAATGGTTTCCCAATGGAAAAGGAGCTGGGATTCAAGATAATCACCCAGAGTCAATTGGTTCTTTGGCTAATCCTAAAACTAATGGCGGAGTTAAAATTAAATTAAAAAAGGAAAGTAAATAATGGACATATATGATAAATATAATTTAGATAAAAAAGATGACCTTGTAGTAAAAGAGTTACCTGAAAATCCAGAGGCATGTTTTTATGAAATTGCATTTGATGAAGTTAACAAAGCAAATGAACTCTATATAAATAATAATGGTACACTAAAACATATTTCTACAAAACCATTTCTTTTATCATATTTATTATTATTCCTAAAAAAATATAGAGATGATAAAGTACCCTTACCAAAAGAAATAATTGATAACACAAGGTCTAATGAAACTATGCAAAAACTAATGAGATTTATGCTTGTGCCTATAAATACCTTTGAAGAATTTACACAAAGATTGCTTTTAGCCACAAAAGAGATACCATCTGAGTATTTAAAAAAATATAATTATAGATATGGAGACCGATTTGTTTTTGTAAATAAAAGAGAAGATTTTGGAGCATATATAAATATGTATGGAGAGTGGATTCCTGTTGCAAAAAAATATGGTGATAAATATTGGGAAAGAGCAATTTTATTTGATAAAGAAAATAAAATATTTGAACTGTACGGTAAAGAAGAAAGAACTAATGACACAACAAATAGAGATAATTGGAGTTTAGATATAAAATTTTATGAAGAAAAATATCTGTATGAATATCTCCTAAACAAAGAAATTGCAGCAGTGTATTAATATAAAAACTTATACCCTTGTGATGAATGGCACTTACTTAAGGAAATAGTCTATTAGTCTATGAATTTATTTGTCTGATTTAGTGTTTACATATTAGACTGGAATGGTAACCTAAATTCATACTCTGAATTTACCAATTCTGAGATAAAATAAAATGAATGAGGTTAATATGAAATACAGTAAAGAATTTAAAGATTCAACAGTACAGTTAATTTTTAATAACAATGAAAGTGTCGTTACTATTGCCCAAGATTTGGGTCTAAATCCAAAGACTTTATATCATTGGGTTACAAAGTATAAAAAAGACCACAATATACCAACAAGAGAATCAAGATTCGTAGAAAATAAAGAAAGTGACTTAGAAGAATTAAAACGCCTAAGACGAGAAAATAAGATATTAAAGCAAGAGCGTGATATTTTAAAAAGGTAGCAGCACCCCAATAGTATTTCCTCACTTCATTCACAGCATATATTTTGCACAAGAAGTTCTATAAGATATGCTTGGATTTTAGAACATAAATATAGTTTTAGTATAAAAGTTATGTGTAAAGTAATGAAAGTTAATTTATCTTCTTATTATGATTAAAGCTGGTTGTGTTATTAAAAAAACTGATAAAAAAGTTAATGAATTAATTGAGGTTATATTTATTCAAGGAAGACTTAACTATGGAACTCGTAGGATTCAAGATAAACTTCTAGAATTATATGGATTAATCATTTCAAGAAAACGAATTGCAATTATTATGAAAGATATGAATTTAAAAGTAAAAATGAAAAGAAGATATAAAAATACAACTGATTCTAATCATAATTTACCAATAGCTGCAAATATACTAAATAGAGATTTTTATGCGTCAAATCTATATGAAAAATATGTTGGTGATAAGAATATTAATAACTATATATTAAATATATATTTTTTTAATGTGAAATATATCCCAACAGGGGAAGGATGGTTATATTTAGCAACTGTAATTGATCTTTATTCAAGAAAGATTGTTGGTTGGTCTATGGACGATACTATGAAAGTATCATTAGTAAATGATGCACTAAGTATGCCATTACTTCATAGAAATCCTCCTAATGGGCTAATTTGGCATACAGATAGAGGTTCACAATACGCTTCATATAGTCATAAAGATTTATTAAAAAAGCATGGAATTGTACAAAGTATGAGTCGAAAAGGCAACTGCTGGGATAATGCAGTAGCAGAGAGTTTTTTCAAATCATTAAAACAAGAATTAGTATATAACACATATTTTTATACAAAAAAACAAGAAAAAAAACAAGCAAAAAAAGAGATATTCGAATACATAGAATTTTATTATAATAGAACAAGAAGCCATAGTTATTTAGGAAACTTATCTCCTTCTAATTTTGAAGAAAAAGACTTTATGTTACAAAATGAAATGGTGGCTTAGGGATAAGCAAAAAAGAGTATGAAATTCAGTTACCGTTCCCTTTATAGTAATATTAAAGTTTTCTCTATATATAAGATTATTTTACCTTCTCATTAGGTATTTTATTTAATAAGTTTTAATAAAAATATGAAACTTGAAAACTTGATAAAATTATCAAAAGGTAGAATATTGGTATTAGTCTATATTTTAATCTAACTTTTTTTAATTCCATAAAATAATCACTTATCAAAAATGCTTT
>JABSON010000247.1 GCA_013215915.1 Campylobacteraceae bacterium
ACTTGCATTTATCTCTTTCATACATAATATATCAATTAGAAAAAAGGTATAAATCTTTTTTTGTTTAATTTGTGCTTTTGACAATATACAATCCTCTTTTCTCTTTTCAAAGAATAAATATTGTAGTAATGATATCTTAAAAAATGAAGAATATCCTAAAAATTCATAATAATAATGAAAACTATTCTTATTTTACTTTTTTATTTATAAAGTAAAATGCTTAAAATCTATTAAATCTTCTTTTATATAAAAAAATGATAGAATGCGCTTATTTATTAAAAATTAAAGGTTATAATTTGGAAGATTTTATAAAAGAATGGGGTTATTTAGCTCTATTTTTATACTCATTTGGTGGTGGTTTTGTAGGTCTTGTAGTTGCGGGCGTATTAGCTTTTGCCGGTGATTTAAATATTTATATATGTATTGCTGTTGCTGCTACTTCTAATTTTTTAGGAGATCAATTTTTATTTTCATTGGCTAGGAATAATAAAACTTATGCAAAAGAGATGATGCAAAAGTACGGCAGAAAAGTGGCTTATGCTCATCTTTTAATGAGAAAATATGGTTCACCAGTTGTATTTATTCAAAAATACATATACGGAATTAAAACTGTAATCCCTTTAGCTATGGGTTTAACAAAATATAATAATAAAAAGTTTTTAGTTTACAATGCTTGTGCAGCTATTGTATGGGGTATTGTAGTTGGTTCTATTTCTTATATTTCAGGCGAATTTATTTTAAACATTGCAGAAGATTATAAGTATATAGGAATTGCTATTTTAGCAAGTATTATTTTAGGTACATCATACCTATTTAGAAAAATTTAAAAGGAAACATCATTTCATCAACATTTAAAACACTTAACATTCAAGAAGATGCTTTAAAAAACTTAGATTCATTAAACTATGAATATATGACAGAAATTCAAGAAAAAACTTTACCATTAATTTTAGATGGTAAAGACATTATTGCGCAGGCAAAAACAGGTTCAGGAAAAACAGTATCTTTTTCTCTCCCAATTATTTTAAAACTAAATGTAAAACAATTTAGAATTCAATCTTTAGTACTAGCTCCAACAAGAGAACTAGCTTCTCAAGTAGCACAAGAACTAAGAAAACTTGCACGTTATAAACATAATGTAAAAATCTTAGAATTATGTGGAGGTGTTCCATATAGACCTCAAGTTAATTCATTATTTCATGGGGCGCATATTTTAGTAGGAACTCCTGGAAGAATTTTAAAGCATTTAAAAGAAGGTAATATTAAATTTGATGATTTAAATACTTTAGTATTAGATGAAGCTGATAAAATGTTAGATATGGGATTCTTAGAAGACATGAGTGAGATTATTTCTTACTTACCAAAACAAAGACAAACATTATTGTTCTCAGCAACTTTTGAAGAAAATATTCAAAGTATTTCTAAAGATATTATGAGAAATCCTGTTAGTATTAAAGTCGATTCTTTACATAATGAAAACATTATTAATGAAAAATATTATAAAGTTGAAAATGACAATAAAACTCCATTAATATCAACTCTTATTTCAACTTTTAAACCTGAATCAATTCTAATTTTTTGTAATATGAAAATCAAGTGTGATGAAGTTGCTGATGATTTATATGATTTAGGATTTGATGTATTAACTCTTCATTCTGATCTTGATCAAAAACAAAGAGATGAAGTTTTATTAATGTTCTCAAATAAATCTTATCCTATTTTAATTGCAACTGATGTTGCTTCACGGGGCTTAGATATTGATGATATTTCTTTAGTTATTAATTATGATTTAGCTAATGATGAAAAAGTACATACTCATAGAATCGGAAGAACTGCAAGAGCTGGTAAAAAAGGTATGGCAATTACTTTATGTAATTCTTATGATGCTGAAAATATGATTGATTATAATGACATCTTAAATAAAAGAACAGAATTTTCTGACGTAACTGTATTAGAAGATGATGTATCATTTAAGCTACGTGCTCCTTATAGAACTATTTTTGTAAACGGTGGTAAAAAAGATAAAGTTAGAGCAGGGGATTTACTTGGAGCTTTAACTGGAACTATTGGTTTAAGTAAAGATGATATCGGTAAAATTAATATTTTTAACTTTTGTTGTTATGTAGCAATTAAAGAAGATTCATTTGATAAAGCATTAGATGGTTTAAATAACAATAGAATTAAGGGTAAATATTATAAAGCTTATGGTAAATAATATTTAAATTATAGATTATATATAGTGAAGTAAATCTTCACTATATATCTTGTTCTTATTTTTGCTCAAAAATATGAACATCTCTTTGTGGGAATGGAATTGTAATTTTATTCGTATCAAGAGCTTTTTTAGCGTTTTCTTGAATCTCAAAAAATACAGTCCAATAATCTTCACAATTACACCAAGGCATCATTTGTAAATTAACTGAAGAATCAGCTAAAGCGCAAACTCCAATTGAAGGTGCTGGATCTTTTAATACTTTAGGATGATCATTCATCATTTTTAATAATACTTCTTTTGCATCATCAATTGATGAATCATATGAAATACCAATTTCTAAATCAACTCTTACTGTACCATTAGCAGATACATTAGTAATGCTATTAGAAGATACAACAGAATTTGGAAGAATAATAGTTTTATTTTGGAAAGTAGTTAAAATAGTATTAAAGATTTGTATTTCTTTTACTGTTCCTAATTGACCCTGCGATTCAATTAAATCACCAATTTTATATGGTTTAAAAATCAATAGTAAAACTCCACCAGCAAAGTTAGATAAAGAACCTTGTAAAGCTAATCCAATTGCCAAACCAGCAGCTCCAAGAACAGCGATAAATGAAGTTGTAGCAATTCCAATCATTGACGCAACAGATATAAATAGTAAAACTTTTAAAAGCCAAGAAACTAAACTTCTAGTAAAAGGAATAAGTGTTTCATCCGTTTTAGCTTTTTTCATAATTCTTACAGTTAAATCAGACAGTAGTCCTATTACCCATAAACCAACAATTAGTACTACAATAGCAAGTATCAAACTTGGTGCATATTGCATTGTTAAATTAACAAATTTGTCAAAATATTCTTCCATTATTATTTCCTTATTTAATAAATTATAATATTATTTTAGCAGAACTTTCTTAATTTTAGAAATTATGCTAAAATTTCAAAAATTAAAAAGGATTATATATGGCAAACGCAAGTGCTAGACATATTTTAGTAGATACTGAAGAATTATGTAATGATATTAAGAATAAAATTAACACAGGAGATACAACTTTTGATGCAGCAGCAGCAGAATTTTCTTCTTGTCCTTCAGGACAAAGTGGTGGTGATTTAGGTACATTTACTCCAGGTCAAATGGTTCCTGAATTTGATACTGTTGTATTTAATGAAGAAGTTAATGTAGTTCATGGACCAGTTAAAACTGATTTTGGATACCATTTAATAGAAATTACTTCAAGAAACGACTAGATTTTATAAAAGAGTTTTACTCTTTTATAAAAATACTTATATTTATGCTAGAATTGCGCCTTCAAAAGGATAATTATGGCAAAAGCTACAGCAAGACATATTTTAGTTAAACAAGCTAAATTAGCGGCAAAAATCAAAAAAGAAATACTTTCAGGTGAATTAACATTTGAAAAAGCTGCAAAAAAATACTCAAGATGTTCATCTAAAAAATCAAATGGTAACTTAGGTACTTTTTCAAAAGGCGAAATGGTAAAAGAATTTGATGAAATAGTATTTAAAGAAGAATTAAATAGATTACATGGACCAGTTAAAACTCAATTTGGTTATCATTTAATTGAAATAACTTCAAGATATTAATATTAAAGAGTGTTTATAATTTAATTTTATAATCACTCGCTTCTAAACTCCTTCATTTTCAATACTAGTACTTACTTATCTAATGAATATTTTCAATTACATTTATTCGTGAAGAAACTAACATTATGTTAGATTAAACCAGAAATCAACAATTAGTAGTACATAATGTACGATTTACCTAGGG
>JABSON010000248.1 GCA_013215915.1 Campylobacteraceae bacterium
TATACGGGAAAAATGAAAGATATTAATTAGTTATTCTATTAATAAAGTTCTTTTCTCGGAAGTAAAACAAGTTTTATTTCATTTAATCACTATTAATTTAAAAAAGAGATATTAAAATATTTTTAAATGCTATAATTAATTTAAAAAGTGAGAATATATGAAAAGAATTGGAATGTTAGGTGGAATGTCATGGGAATCTACTTCTTTATATTACAAAATAATAAATGAAGAAGTTAACAAAAGATTAGGTTCTTTACATTCTGCGAAAATCATACTCTCAAGTGTTGATTTTTATGAAATTGAAAAGTTACAACATTTAAATAAGTGGAATGAAACTGCCTATATTCTAGGTATGGAAGCTAAAAATATAGAAAATGCTAAAGCAGACTTTCTTATAATTTGTACAAATACTATGCACAAAGTATATACTTTAATTCAAGATGAAATCACTATTCCAATTCTTCATATAGCAGATGCTACAGCTGAAGTATTAGTAAAAGATTATAAAAAAAATATCCTTCTTTTGGGTACAAAATTTACTATGAGTGAAGACTTTTATAAAAATAGATTAATAAATAATTATGATTTAAATATTATAACTCCAAACTCTAAAGATCAAGATATTATACATAAAATAATATATGAAGAATTATGTTTAGGTATAATTAATTCAGACTCAAAAGATGAATATTTACGTATTATAAACAATCTTAATAAAGATAATAAACTTGATGCAGTAATACTTGGATGTACTGAAATAACTATGTTAATTAATCAAAATGATATTAACATAGACTTATATGATACAACAAAAATACATGCTTTAAAAGCTGTTGATTATGCTTTATCTTAATTTTTTATAATAAATTATCTTGTAATTAATTGTAAAATATATATTTTATTTATATATTTCTTGAGTGATTATCACACTTTTATCCTCAGAAATTAGAGTAAGTTCATTATCAAGTATATTACACTGTATATTCATAGAACGATTATGCAGTAACTCAATATCACCATCAATATTAAGATATATTACTTGAAGGTTTTTAAAACGAATAAGAGAATTTTCTATTTGTTTAAACCAAGTGCTTGAAAGACTTTCTTTAAATGTATATATTATTACTTTTTCTGATCTTCCACATGCTTTTTTTATACGTTTTGCATCAGGTTGTCCCAAATCAATCCACATCTCAATATCATCACTTAGTGATTTTTGCCATAAATCAGGCTCATCATCTTGAGATATCCCTTTACAAAACATTAGTTTATCATTTGCATTTAATACAAAAGAAATTAATCTAATCATTAGTCGTAAATTATTTTCTGATGGATGTTGCGCTAGCGTTAAATTATGTTCCTCATAATAGTGTTCGTCCATATTTGAAATATTTAGTAAAGCCTTGTGAATAGTTGCATTAGCAGCCATGTATATCCTTTTTCTTATATCTAGTTTTAGAATTGTATCTTAAGTATACCTAAATAGTATTTTTGTCTTTTTCTATAATATTTTCACTTTCCTCAAAATACTATTCTTAATATATTTTTATTAATTAATAGGATCATTTTTTACTATTTTCTTAGGTAAGATTACTATATTATCGAATTTATATGAGTTATATATGCTGTCACTAGCATTTGAATAATTAAAATTATCAGCTATAATACTTTAGTTTATTTTAAAGGCAAGATTATGGCATTACAAAAGTGGGAAATATTTCAAGATGAAGCAACAGATTTTTTAGATAATTATTTTAATGCTAACTTTACAATGGAAGGTGGATTTGATTCAACAACATCTCACATAACAGTAAGAAATATAAATCAAGTTATAACAACTATTGAGGCAAAGTTTGGTTCAACTCAAGCAGGACAAATTGTATTATTATCAGATGGTAGTAAATTTAGCTTTTGCGATAAAAGTAAAAATGATTCAAATTCGTATACACAAGAAATAATAAAATATTTAAATTCTAATTATTCATCATTTGCAGGAGTTAATACAGCGTCTATTCATGTTGATATTAGTGATACTACATTATTTAATTGGGTAAAAGCTATTTATCTTGAAAAAAATGTTGAATGGATTATATCTTCAAAAAAGTTTAATAAATTAACTTTAAATGATTTACTTTTCATTCCTATAAATGAAATAGAAAATTACTTTGATATTAGCCTTGTATTTAGAAGAAAAAAAACTGGAAATACACATATACCAGGAAAAGATATAGTAGATTTTAAAACGCAATTGGATCTAATATGTGAAGACTACGAAATAAAAAAAACTGATAACAAATATTTATTAACTTTAAATTCAAGATTATCTAATTTCAATATTGGTAGTAAATATTTATTAAGTATGACAAATGTGGATTGTCAGTATTATATAAAGAAAAAAGATATAAATACTAATCCTAATATTATGTTTCAACTAAACTTGAAAGATAATATAGAATTTAAAGGTGAGCGTTTTAAAGAAAATTATAATTTATAATTTTCTTTAAGCATTTATCTAACTATCATTAGCGTATACACAAGTACCATTTTCTGACTTTTGTTCAGTCTTTTGGTGCTATATTTTACTTTAGCTTAAATTCTATATCTTCATATTTTTAAATTAATTAGGATGGACACTTTTTACTATATTATTGGATTTATAGGACTTAGCTATACTGTCTGTGGAATTTTTAATTTCTTTCCTAACATTAACTTTGGAATATAATGTACTCTATCCGGAGTATTCGGAAGGTTTTGTGAAGTAAAAAATCTTATATAAATTATATCATTACCTTCTGGATGTTATTTTATTTTCCTTATATTTGATATTAATTTTCGCATTGATTCACCTTCTAATTCTAGCCTTGAGATGAGTGAATAACTCTATTTAAAATTGCATCTGCTACTGTATTATTATTTAAATAATCGTACCATTTTGAAACAGGTAATTGTGAAGTAATTATTGTTGAATTTAGATCACTTCTATCTTCTAGTATTTCAAAGTCATCAAGAATTAATAAATGAAACCTTAAATACTTTTTAAGTAAATTAGTATATGTTCGAGAATCTCTTGCTATTTTAATCTCTTCTATTAATGTTTGAACTTTTACATAGTAAACTTTGAATCCATATTGGATAGCTCTATTTGCTATTGCTTGGGCTAGAAATGATTTACCAGTTCCTGTTTTTTCAGTGATAATTATGTTTTGGTGAAGTCTTATAAAATCCATATTAGCTAAGTCTTTAATTACAACTTTATCTAATCTTCTTTTTACACTGTAATCTGTTTTTTCTAAAGATGCTTGTTTATCTTAGATTTTTGAAGCTTTAGAATTTGTAGCTATTCTTTTATTATATATATAGATTTCTTGTGCATCTAAAAGGCTGTAAAGCCTTTCATCAAAGCTAAGTGTTAAATAGCTTGGATCTTCTATTTGTCTTAAATATGCTTCTTTTAAACCATTATGATTTAAATCATTTATTACTGTTGTTTGATTCATTTCTTTATATCCTTATTTATGTTGTTTATTTGTAGTAATCTTTACCACGAATATTTTTATGTTTATTAAATACTGAATTAGTAGTATTATTCACAGTTTGTGAATAAAGCTTCTTTTCTAAAATAGATGCAATTGATTTTACATTTGTGGCATTAATTGATAAAGCATAATCTAAAGCTAAATCTAGCTCTATTTTTCCATATACTTTTGATAAAGTAAGAATGGCAATAACTCCATCATTATTTAGAAAGTAAACTTTCTAAATAATGATGGAATTTTACCTTGATGTAAAGTATTAGTTTATATTAAGAAAGAGAAAGGTACTGTTAAATTTTAAATAAATTAGAAATTGAATTTGAAACTTGTGATATACAAATGGTTCCCCAAAATGCCATTGATTTAAAAAATAAAATGGGTAAAGAAGCAGTCCCCTACATTAGAATCGGAGACCATTGGCTCAAAGG
>JABSON010000249.1 GCA_013215915.1 Campylobacteraceae bacterium
TCTTTTTTTATTAAAATACCAATTAGAGAAATAGCATAATTAAAGATAAATATTACTTTTTAATCTTATTTTATTTATAGAATAACAAGAGTATTCTTTAAATAGGAGATGATTATGAAATTAATTTTTTTTGTACTCTTTTTTTCTTTATACCTATTTTCTTCAAACATTACTCATATAAAAATACATAATGCTATATCACCTGGAACTTCTTTATACTTAGAAAATGCTCTTATAGAAAGTAAAAAACAAAAATCTAGCTTACTTTTAATAGAACTTGATACTCCTGGTGGTTTAGCTTCATCTATGAGAGACATGATTAAGAATATTTTAAAATCTTCTATTCCTATTGTTATGTTTGTATCTCCTAAAGGATCACGTGCTGCTAGTGCTGGTACTTATTTAATGTATGCTTCTCATATAGCAGCAATGACACCAGGAAGTAATATAGGTTCAGCTACTCCTGTTAATTTAATGCCAAAAACTCCTAGTCCTATGAACAAAGACAAGAAAGACAAAAAACAAAATAATGAAAAAACTACTATGGAAAAAAAAGTAATAAATGATGCTATTGCTTATATAAAAAGTATAGCTGAGTTTAAAAATAGAAATATTGAATGGGCCATATCAGCAGTTGAAAAAGCTAAGAATATATCTTCAGAAGAAGCTTTAGAATTAAAGGTAATAGATTATATGGCAGATGATATAAATGATTTATTAAGTAAAATACATAATAAAAAAATACTTGTTAATAATAAAACCATTACAATAAATACAAAAGATATTAATATTATATTTTTCCCTCCTTCTTTAAAAACACAATTTTTAATAGCTATTTCTAATCCTAATATTGCTTATATGTTTTTAATGATAGCTTTATATGGAATATTTTTTGAAATGATGAATCCTGGTTCTATTTTTCCAGGTGTTATTGGTGCAACTTCAGCCTTTTTAGCTATGTATGCTCTGAATATTTTACCATTTTCTGTAATGGCTTTATTATTAATTATTTTAGGTGTAATTTTTATGTTAAGTGAAGTATTTATTTCAGGATTTGGAATATTAGGATTTGCGGGAATTATTTCATTTGCTACTGGTTCATTTTTATTATTTGATGAAAAAACTTTAGGACAAACTCTTTCTTTTCCATTAATACTTGCATTTTCTTTTACTTCTTTATTCTTTTTTATATTTCTAATGATTTATTTATTAAAAATTAGAAAAAGAAAAACTAATATAGGTTTATCAACTTTAATAGGATTAGATGTAGAAATAATTTCTTTTAATAAAGATGAATATAAAGTTTATTGTAATGGTGAAATTTGGACTGCAAAATCTAAAAATAAATTAGACATAAAAAAAATAGCAGAAGTGAAATCTGTAAAAGATTTAATCTTAACGATAAGGAGAAAAAAATGATTCCATATACTTTAATATATATTCTTCTACTTGTATTAATTGTATTAATAGCATCTATTCGTATTCTAAGAGAGTATGAAAGAGCAGTTGTATTTACTCTAGGAAGGTTCACAGGAGTAAAAGGACCAGGACTTATACTAATCATACCTTTTATTCAACAAACAGTTAGAGTTGATTTAAGAACAATTGTATTAGACGTTCCTACTCAAGATGTAATATCTCATGATAATGTATCAGTACATGTTAATGCTGTTGTTTATTTTAGAGTAACCGACCCAGAAAAAGCAATTATTCAAGTTGAGAATTTTCATAATGCAACTAGTCAATTAGCACAAACTACACTAAGATCTGTTTTAGGTGGTCATGAATTAGATGAAATGTTAAGTGAAAGAGAAAAACTAAATATTGACATTCAAAGTATTTTAGATAAACAAACAGATATTTGGGGTATTAAGATTTCAAATGTAGAAATTAAACATATTGATTTAGATGAAAGTATGATTAGAGCAATTGCTAAACAAGCAGAAGCTGAAAGAGAAAGAAGAGCCAAAGTAATTAATGCTAAAGGTGAATTAGAAGCTAGTAAAAACTTACTTGAAGCTGCTAATGTTATAAGCCAGAATCCTCAAGCAATACAATTAAGATATTTACAAACATTAAGTGATATCTCATCTGACAAAACAAATACAGTTATATTTCCTTTCCCAAGTGATTTAACTTCACTCTTAAAAGGTAAGTAACAAGTGTTTTGATTTATCAAAACACTTGTTATTATATTTAGTTTCCTATTATAGGTATAGCAGGAATTAAATTTAAGTTGATTAATATTATTGAGATAATAACTATTAATATACAATATAAAATTGCAGGTACAATATTATATTTCATTAATTTACCTTCAACACCTGAAATATTTACAGTAGCACAAACAGCAACAATATTATTCACACAAATCATATTACCAATTCCACCAGCTACGACTTGAAGAGCAACTATTACTAAAGGAGATAATCCTAAAATATGTGCAGTTTCAAATTGTAATGAAGCAAATAAGATATTAGATACAGTATTAGAACCAGACATAAATGTACCTAACATACCAATCAATGGTGAAACATAAATATATGACTCTCCAGCAACACTAGCAATACTTTTTGCCATTTCAGTTAGCATACTTTCGTATCCAGATAAATTGTTTGAAGAATTTAACATTAATTGAACTAAAGCAACACCTGCAATTAAAGCAATAGAAGCTCCTGTCATTTGTTTAAATGTTGTAGTCCAAGCAGTGATAATAGATTCTTTTGACATTTTATGTAAGAAGTGAGTAATTACAGCTACTAGCATAAAAGGAATAGTACCTGGTAAATATGCCCATTTTAAATTATAATCTAAACCTTCAAGACCTAAAATATCGTGAATTCCAACAGTTAATGATAATAAAACATCTTTTATTCCAAACTCAGGAATTCTAGTTACTACTAAAATTAAAGCAATTAAAATATATGGAGTCCAAGCTGAGAATAAAGAGATTTTATTCTTTTTAGTACTTTTCTCAACTTTAACTTTTTGGCTATATCCATCAAATCCCCAATCTTTTTTAGGCATTAAGAAACCAACTTTGGCAGCACCTACAACTAAAGTAAGTCCAATAAATGCACCAACAAGTGAAGCTAATTCATGTCCAAAAAAGTAAGCAATACCAAACATTGGTATACAAAATGATAAACCAGCAAAGATAGCAAAAGGTGCTACTTCAAGTGCTGGTTTAAAAGATTTTTCTTTTCCAAAAAACTTAGTTAACATAGCAACTGCTAATAAAGGAATAAATGTACCAACAAGTCCGTGTAGTAATGAAACTAAAATAGTTAATTGATTTAAGAATATACTAACATCAGCACCTGCAGAATTTAAATTAGATACTAACGTACTCATAGCTCCATTCATAGGAGTTCCAACTGCACCAAATGCAACAGGAGATGAATTCATAATTAATGCAATCATTGCAGCACCTAAAGCAGGGAAACCTAAACCTACTAATAATGGAGCAGCTAAAGCAGCAGGTGTTCCAAATCCAGCAGCACCTTCAATAAATGCAGAAAACATCCACGCAATAATAATAGCTTGGATTCTTCTATCTTTTGAGATATTAGAGAAGCCATCATTAATACTATCCATAGCCCCTGATTCTTTTAGCGTATTTAAAATTAAAATTGCTCCAAAAATAATAATTAAAATATCAAATGCTTTTAATCCACCATATATAGAATAAGCAAATATATTTAATATTTCCATATTCCAAACAAATTTAGCAATAATAATTGCAATAAGTAAAGAAAGAGGTAAAGCTTTTTTTGCTCCCCAATTTAAACCAACCATAAAAAATATAGTTGCTAAAATAGGAATAAATGCTATTAGTCCAATCATAAGTAATCCTTCTGTAATAATAATAAACAATTTTGAAGGAGACAAATTGAAACCATTCCTTTCAAATGTGTTACAGATTGTTATGAATTATTAATGACATTAAAGTGAGATGG
>JABSON010000025.1 GCA_013215915.1 Campylobacteraceae bacterium
ATCATCCATATCTTCGTGTGTGTCACACTTGATTTGGATGGGAATTATAGGGTAATGGGCTTTGGATGTCAAGGGTTCAAGCATAAATGTAGCTTAAATTAGAAAATTCATCTATTTTAGATTATTTACGAGGAAGAATTATATTCTATTAAGTTTATATCCAGCTGCATATACATTTTCAATAGAATTTTTAGGTATTTTTTTTCTTACTCTTTTTATTATGTCTTTCAATTTATTTGTAGATACATCATAATCTTCAATATCATTCCACAAGTGAAATGATATTTCGTCAATTGTAAAGATTCTATTTTCTTTTGAACTTAAAATATCAAATAATAAGATTTCATGTTTTGTTAATTTAATTTCTTCATTATTTTTAAATAATTTCAATGTATCTTTGTTCCAAATATGATTTTCATCTAAATTAATTAAATTTGATACTGCATTCAATTCTTTATATTGATTAGAAGCTTCAAATAGTGCTAATTTTAATTCAGACCTAGTGACAGGTTTAGGTAAATATTTAGTCAAGTTAAGTTCGGCAGCAAATAATAACTTATCTTGTTCTAAATGTGCAGTAAGAATTATTATTCTTGTATTTTTATCTTTTATTCTTATTTCTTTTGCTAATTGAAGACCGTTTATGAATGGCATATTAATATCTAAAAGTAAAATATTAGGTTTTTTATTTTTATAAAGTTCTAAAGCTTCTTTTCCATTTGATGCACTATATACTTCTTTAAAATATTTATTTAAAAATTTTACATAATTTTCTCTTGTCTGATCTTCATCTTCTGCATATAATATTGTTAAATTATTCATATTCTTCCATTTTATTTAATTTAATACTAAACATTGCACCATCATTTTGGTTTGTTACTAATAATTCACCATGCATAGACTTTTCAACTATCATTTTTGCCATACATAAACCATGACCCGTTCCTTGAGAATGTGGTTTTGTAGTGAAATATGGATCAAAAATTTTTTTAAAATATTTATTTTCAATTCCACCAGCATTATCTTCAATGTTAATGTATGCTTTATTTTCTTTTGAAAAGATATTAATTGATATTTTTCTCTTTTTAATATTACGCTCTTCCAAAATATCTTTAGCATTATTTAAAATTACCAATAATGCTTGCACAAACTCTTTTTTTACACCTTTTATAAGGGAATCATTAATTATCACAACTTTACTCTCTATTCTTTTTGACTCTAAAAGCTTATATACTAGTTCAAAGGCATCATCAAAGGCATCTTTAATTGAGAAAATTTCTTTTTTATCATTAGGCTGTAAATAGTTATTAAAAGAAGTAATAGTATCAGACATATAAAAAGTTAATTTTTCAATTTCATTTAAATGTTCTTCTAATAATTCTTGATTTAATACTTCATCGTCAAAATCTGTTTCTATTTTTAAAACTACAGAATTAATTTGATTTAAAGGCTGTTTCCACTGATGGGCGATATGAGCCAAAGTTTCTCCTACAGCTGCAAGTTTTGATTGAGCGATTAAAAGCTCATCTTTTTTTCTTAATTCAAGTATTTGTTCTTTTATTTCTTTTTCTAAATGTAATTTATATTTTTTTTCTACTTTCCTTTTTGATATATAAAAGAACAATAGTAATAAAATAAAAGAAAAAACAATAAAAAAGTAAATTTTGTTTAAAATTATAAAATCAATCATAAAAAATTATACATAAATAATCTTAATAAAAATAAACAAATTATTATATTAACTTTTAATTAACTTTATATTGATAATATTTCTCAATAAAAAAGGAATAAAATGAAAAAATTATTATTATTAATAACATTAAGTATATTTGCTATTGCAAATTCGTTAAACGTGGGTGATTCTATACCTAATATTACTTTAGTTGACCAGTTTGAGAAATCTATCACAATTAAAAAAGATACAAAAAAGATTTTAGTTGCTTATGATAAAGATATTTCATCAGTTTTAAAAGAATTTTTACTTTCAAAAGAAGATAATTTCTTAAATAAAAACCAAACTGTATATATCGGTGACATTAGAGGAATGCCTTCTTTAATTTCTAAATTTTTTGCAATTCCTAAAATGAAAAAATATCCATTCTCTATTTTATTTTTAGATGATGCAAATGAAGCTAAATTTGCTAAAAAAGAAGACAATATTACTGTTTATACTTTAGAGAATGAAAAAATAGTATCTGTTTCTTATGTTTCATCAAAAGAAGAATTAATTAAACTATTTAATTAATAATTTAAAAGCTTCTACAATTGTTAAAGATTCTAGTTCTTTAACTCTATTTTCAAGAGAGTCAACACTCTCTTGATCTGCTACTTCTAATTCATTTTGCAATAAATACTTACCTTCATCATAGTTCTCATTAACATAATGAATAGTTACACCAGCTTTTTTAGCTTTTGCTTTAATTACTGCTTCATGTACAAATCTACCATACATACCTTTTCCTCCAAAAGAGGGTAATAAAGAAGGATGGGAATTTAAAATTCTATTTTCAAAGGTTTTTAATAGCTTTTTCTCTATTTTTTTCATAAATCCAGATAAAAATATATAATCACACTTATGTTCAAGTAATAATGAAGTTATTTTGTCATCTAAATTATCATTAGGATATATTTTTGAATTAACTATAAAATTTGGAATATCTCTGTTTTTTGCATTTTCTAATACTTTAGCCTTTGTATTATTTGAAATAACAATAGAAATTTCCGCATCTAAGACATTATTTTTAATTGCATTATACAAAGCATCAAATCCACTTCCATTATATGAAGATAATATTCCAATTTTAATCATTAAACATCCTATTTTTTTAAAATTATATCTGTATTTATAAAAATTATTATTAAAGACCTATATGAGAAAAAAATTTATATTAAAATGAGTAGAATTTACATAATTTTATAGACTTTATTTCTCTTATGTTATAATAAGTTAATTAAATTACAAGGTTCCCCAAGAATGCAAACAGAAAGAAACACACAAAAGTTTATCATTAAGTTTTTTCCAGAAATTATGATAAAAGGACCATCTGCTAAAAGACAAATGGTTGGCCAGCTTTATAATAACCTTCAAAAGCTTTTAAAAATGATTGATGAAGATATAAAAATCAAAAAATTCTATGACAAAATAGAAGTAGTTTGTGATATAAATTTCATTACAGAAGTAAGAATTAGATTACTTGAAACTCCAGGAATAGAACAAATCCTAGAAGCTATACAGTTCGATAAAGTCGATACTTTAGAACAAATTAAAGTAATTGTAAATGATCATATGTATAAAGAAATTGAGAACAAAACATTTGTTGTACGTACTAAAAGATCAGGTACTCATGAGTTCAAATCTACTCATGTTGAACAAACGGTTGGTGGATATATGCTAGCTATGAATAAATCTTCAAAAGTTGACTTACATAATCCAGAAGTTACTATTAAATTAGAGCTTTTAAATAACCAATTAAACATTATTACTGATAGATATAAAGGTCTTGGTGGTTTTCCTCTAGGAACTCAAGGTGATATTTTATCTCTTATGTCAGGTGGATTTGATTCTACTATTGCTTCATATTTAACTATGAAAAGAGGACTAAAAACTCACTTTATTTTCTTTAATTTAGGTGGAGTTGCTCACGAAATAGGTGTTAAACAAGTTGCTTTATATTTATGGAATAAATTTGGTGCTTCTCATAAAGTTTCATTTATTTCTGTACCTTTTGATGATGTTTTAACAGAAATTTTCAAATCTACTCATGAAACATATATGGGTGTTACTTTAAAAAGATTAATGTTACAAGCATCTGAAAAAATTGCCGATGAAATGGGTATTGACGCTTTATTAACAGGGGAGAGTGTTGCTCAAGTATCATCACAAACACTTAGAAACTTAGCTTTGATAGATCAAGTTACAAACAAGTTAATTTTAAGACCATTATCTACAATGAATAAACCAGATATTATGGATATGGCTAATGATATTGGAACAAAAAGATTTGCAGAACAAATGCCTGAATACTGTGGTGTTATTTCAAAAAACCCTATAATACATGGTTCTTTCAAGAGAATGGAAAAAGAAGCTGCAAAATTTGACTATACAGTTTTAGATGAAGCAGTAAAAAATGCTACTACTATTTTTGTACATGATATAGCTAACGATGTTCAAAATATTGCAGAAATTGAAGTAATTACAGATATTTCATCTGGTGAATACACAATTATCGATATTAGACAAAGTAAAGAATGTATAGAAACTTCTTGTGAGACATTAAAAATTCCATTTTATGATCTAAAAAAAGAATTTAAAAACCTTCCTAAAAATAAAGAATACTTACTTTATTGTGAAAAAGGTATTATGAGCCAATTACACGCGCAGTACTTAAAAGACGCACAAAACTATACAAATATTAGAGTTTATAGACCAAAAAAAGATTAAATCTTTTTTTGGATCTTTAAATTATTCAATATTTTTGCAATTTGCATAATAAGTTACAGTCGCTGGCCAATCAGAAAAAATTCCTTTGATTTTTACTTTTTGGGCTAAAACATCTAATAATTCATACATATTACCATCAGTTTTTATTTTATCTTTTATACTTTGGTAATACCATCCTCCTCCTTTATCTTTTAAAAGGCCTGATCTCTCTAAAGTCCACGTTATTATTTTTAATTTATTTTTATTAGCTTCTTTTGCATATAAAGATGGAACAATATTATTTTTTTCATCAAGATTAACTAAAGCCCACATTGGAGGTGCTATATAATTGATACCTAAACTTTTATAATATTTTATATTAGCAATTTGTTTTTTTTCTCCATCTTTATCTTTATCTTTATAAACAATATCATCTAAATAAACAGCTTGTTTTCCAAAAGCTTTTTCATTTTTTAGCCAATATTTAATATCATTTATATTAAAAGACTGCGCAAAAACATCTTTAGGTGATACATTTAATTCTTTATATTCATTTATCATTTGTTGAGCATAATCTTCTTGAGTATAAGTACCCTCATAAGGCATTTTTACACTAACTGATTTAAGTTCTGGTGTCATTTTAACACCTAGTTTTTTAAATAAAACTATACTTTCTTTATGTGTTAATAAAGTACCTTCTTGAGTATAAAGATCTGTTCTAAAAGAAGCAGTTGAATTTACATACTCTTCTACAGTTTTTGCTTTTTTATTTGTTGAATCCATTTTCCCTTTTAAAGTTTTAAATTCAGCCAAAGTAATATCTGTAGTTTTACATAAAGCATTTGCATCTTTTATAAGTTCTCCAGATTTTGAAAATTCTGCTGGAGTAAAAGCTTCTGAACACTTATTTTTTAAAGCGGTTAATAAAATATTTGTAGTTGCATGAAGATCACTTTGAGAATGTCTACAAACTAAAACTTTATCTTTTGTAAATGTTACATCACACTCAATAATACCAGCTCCCATTCTAGCTGCAGCTTCATAAGATTCTCTTGTATGCTCAGGAAACTGTAAAGGTGCACCTCTATGCCCAATTGAAAAAGTTGATCTTTTATTTGTTTTATTTTTACAAGCTAATAATTCATTTTTAATTTTACTTTCACTCATAGT
Source organism: Campylobacteraceae bacterium (assembly GCA_013215915.1). Classification (GTDB taxonomy): domain Bacteria; phylum Campylobacterota; class Campylobacteria; order Campylobacterales; family Arcobacteraceae; genus NORP36. The sequence goes on from JABSON010000025.1 coordinate 5,591, forward strand.
ATTAATTAAATAATAAGGTCTAACACCTAGTTGAATATTTTCTTTTGCAAATAAACTTATACTTAAACAAAATAAAAATACGGAAATACTTAAAATTATATTATTTTTCATTAGACAACCTTTATTTCAGAACCAGAATATTCTCCTGTAGCTAACTGTGAAGCAGAAGCTTCAGAATCAGTTACTACGACATTGGAAGTATGAGTTATAGATAAACCTAATACTCCACCATTTTTTAAAATTCTATCAAAAGATGTAGTTCTACTTTTAATAATTGAGGTGGGAGATTGTTTGACGTAAGACATTAAAAGACCAATTTCCTGGGATCCCATTCCATCACCAATAATCATTATTTTATTCATTTTATTTCCTCATTAAATTAAATAGTCGTTAAACTATACTGATTAAATTACATATAATGTATTTTAAAATAAGTATCTTTATATATAATTTGCCAAAATAACGTATAACATCATAACATCATAACATCATGATATTACGATATTCTAACAAGTAATTAATTAAATTATTGATAAAAATAAAATTTTTACTATTAGGTAAAATATCTTTATCCCTTTAAGATAATTTAACAAGTAAAATTATCTTATTCTTTGAGAATGAGTTATTGCTATTGCAATCGCATCTGTAATATCTAAAGGTTTAATTTCTTTTTTTATACCTAAAAGTCTTTTAACCATAAAAGCTACTTGTTCTTTGGTAGCTTTTCCATTTCCTGTAACTGCTTTTTTTATTTGGAGTGGTGTATACTCGGCAAAGTTACCAAATTCTTGTAAAACTTTTAAAGAAATAGCTCCTCTAAATTGAGCTAGTTTTATTACTGTTTTTGGGTTAAAAGCAAAAAACATATCTTCAATTGATACTTCATCAATTTTATGTTTTGAAAAAATTAAATCTAAACCTTCAGCCATATCTACTATTTGCTCTTGAAGTATTCTAGTTTTGATTTTTATCAAGCCTGCTTCGACTAATCTAATTTTACTTCCAATTTTTTCAATTATTGCATAACCACAATTTATTGTTCCGGGATCAATTCCTAATATAATCACTCTTTTCACACCTCTTATTCACATTTTCACTTATTATACTAAATTTTTATTCACATTAGATAAGTCCCATATATAGGGATCTGTGAAATTATTATTCACATAAAAAGTGATTTATTCACAAGTTATTAACGCTTTGTTCACATAGTGAATAAGTTTTTATATAAAATTAGATATAATAATTTATATTAATACAAAGAGTTTATACTTAAATGACAACAAAAGATATATTAACAATTTTAAAAGAAGAGAATTCTTCTATTGACTATGATAGGTACCTAAAGCAGTTAATTTATAAAAAATCTTCATCAAATGAAAAAATTGCAGTTTTTGACGTACCAAATAAATTTATTGCTATGTATATTAAAAGTAAATATACAACAGTAATACAGAATTGCTTTGAAAGCAAAGAAAATTACACGCCTATTATAGAAGTACGTGTAACAGGTGAGCGTAAGACAAAAAAAGACATTATTTCAGAGAATGAAAAACAAAATACTTCAGAAAGTACTATATTAAATCCTTCTTATACTTTTGACTCTTTCATCGTTGGATCTTCAAATCAAATGGCATATAATGCTTCTATGGCAGTAGCTTCAAAACCTGGAATTTTATATAATCCATTATTTATTTATGGTGGAACTGGTTTAGGTAAAACACATTTACTTCAAGCTATAGGTAATACTGCAATTGAAGAAGGTAAAACAATTATTTATGTAACTATTGAACAGTTCATGAATGATTTCACATTCTCAATTAAAAATAAAAACATGGATCATTTTAGAGCTAAGTACCGTAATTGCGATGTTTTACTAATAGATGACATTCAATTTTTATCAGGTAAAGAACAAACTCAAGAAGAGTTTTTCCATACTTTTAATGAATTACATAATGCAAAAAAACAAATTATAATGACTTCTGATAGGCTTCCATCACAAATTGCTGGATTAGTTGATAGATTAAAATCAAGATTTGAATGGGGATTAACATCAGATATCCAAATTCCAGGACTTGAAACAAAAATTGCTATTATTGAAAAAAAATCTGAGCTTAATGGTATTGTTTTAACAAAAGATATTATTAATTATATTGCTACAAACCTAGACTCTTCAATTCGAGAAATAGAAGGTGTTTTAATTCGTATAAATGCGTCTGCATCGCTTCTTAATCAAGAAATTAATCTAGAAATGGTACAAGCATTATTAAAAGATACTATTAAAGAAACAAAAGAAAATATTAAATTACCAAATATTATTGATATTGTTGCGAGAGAGCTTAATATAAAACCAAGTGATATTAAATCTAAGAAAAGAACAGCAACAGTTGCTAATGCAAGAAGAATAGTAATTTATCTCGCACGTGACCTAACTCACAACTCTATGCCTGATATTGCTAAGTTCTTAGGAATGAAAGATCATAGCTCTATTTCGCATAATATCAAGAAAGCAAACGAATTAATAGAGAAAGATGAGAACTTTAAGCTAAATATAGCAAATTTAAAGAATAAAATCATGAATAAGGAGTGGTAAAAAGTAAATCGAAATGAAAGTTATTTCGACATGTGTGAAAAGGTGTGAATAAAAAAGCAAAGTTAATAACATGCTTTCATTTCGTTACAATCGAACTTGAGACAATGTTTTCATCTTTTCACATGCACTACTACTACCACTAACTAAAATAAATAATAAGGGAGTAAAAATGAGATTCATAATTACTAAATCAATATTCGAAAATATAATTTCGTCAATGCAACCGTTTTTAGAGAAAAAAGATGCTAGTTCTATAACATCACATATCTATCTAGAAACTATAAATGCGAAATTAATAATCAAAGCTACAGACTATGAAGTAGGTTTATCAACACAAGTAGAAGAGATAAGTGATATTGTAGATGGAAAAGCTACTGTTAATGGTAATAATTTATTAGGTATAATTAAAAGATTAAGAGATACAGATATCATAATAGATACTGCTGATAATAATTTAATTATAAAACAAAATAAATCAACATTTAAATTACCAATGTATGATGCTAATGAATATCCAGAATTTCCTAGTAATCAAAACTTAAAAACATTAGATATTTCAACAATTAATTTAATTAACTCTATTAAAAAAATTACTCCTGCAATTGATAACAATAATCCTAAGTTTGAATTAAATGGTGCACTTATAGATATTAAAGATTCTATAATTAATTTTGTAGCAACTGATACTAGAAGATTAGCAATTTCTCATTTACAAAATATTACAAATGAGAAAAGTCAAATAATTATTCCTAAAAAAGCAATTATAGAAATTCAAAAATTATTCTTAGATAAAGCAAGTATTTTATATGATGATACAAATATAATAATTGCTAATGAAAAGATTACTTTTTATTCAAAACTTATAAATGGGAAATTTCCTGATTATGAAAGAATTATTCCTAAAAACTTAAAACATACTTTATCAATTCCAAAAGCTATGTTAATAGATTCTATTAAATTAGTAACATCTTTATTTTCAAATATTAAAATTACTTTTACTCCAAACGCAATCTTATTTGAATCTTTAGATGAAGATAGTGAAGCAAAAACACAAATTGACATATCTTTGAATATTGAATCAGATTTTTATCTAGCTGTAAATGCTAAATATTTATTGGACTTTTTATCTTTATCAAATAATGAAAATATAACGGTAGGATTTAATGAATCTAATTTACCATTTTATTTAGAAGATGAAAAATTTTATACAATTGTAATGCCAATTGTATTAGAAAAATAAGGAGACTAAAATGAGCGAACAAGAATACGGCGCAAGTAATATTAAAGTACTAAAAGGTTTAGAAGCAGTTAGAAAAAGACCTGGAATGTATATTGGTGATACAAACATCAATGGTTTACATCATTTAGTTTATGAAGTTGTTGATAATTCAATTGATGAAGCAATGGCTGGTTATTGTAAAAATATAAAAGTTACAATGACAAAAGATCATTACATTAGAGTTGAAGATGATGGTAGAGGAATTCCTACTGATATTCATCCTACTGAAAATATTTCTGCAGCAACTGTTGTTTTAACAGTTTTACATGCAGGTGGAAAATTTGATAAAGATACTTATAAAGTTTCTGGTGGTCTTCACGGTGTTGGTGTATCTGTTGTAAATGCACTATCTAAAGATCTAAGAATGACTATTTATAGAGATGGTAAAAAACATTATCAAGAATTTTCTTGTGGTATTCCTAAATCTCCACTAGAAGTTATTGGTGATAGTCCTCGTAAAACAGGTACTACTATTGAATTTTTAGCTGATGATAGTATTTTTGAAGTAAGTACTTATAATTTTGAAACTTTATCTAAAAGATTTAGAGAAGTTGCATATTTAAATTCATTTATCACTATTACTTTAGTAAATGAAATTACAAATACAAAAGAAGTTTACCATTTTGAAGGTGGAATTAAACAATTTGTTGAAGATATAAATAAAGATACTGCAATTTGTGATGCTATGGCATTTAATGCAAGAATAGACGATGTAGAAGTAGATATTGCTTTATTATATAATACAACTTATACTGAAAAAACAATTTCTTTTGTAAATAATATTAGAACTATTGATGGTGGAACTCACGAAGCTGGTTTTAAAGCTGGACTTACAAGATCAATTGTTAAATATTTAAAAGCTAATGCAAACGCTAGAGATAAAGATGCAAAAATTACTGGTGATGATGTTAGAGAAGGTTTAATTGCTATTATTTCTTTAAAAATTGCAGAACCTCAATTTGAGGGACAAACTAAAGGTAAACTAGGAAATTCTTATGTTAAACCTATTTGTCAACAATTAACTTCTGAGCAATTAGATAAATATTTTGAAGAAAATCCACAACAAGCTAAAGCTATTATGGAAAAAGCTATGATGGCTGCACGTGGTAGAGAAGCTGCTAAAAAAGCAAGAGATTTAACTAGAAAAAAAGATTCTTTATCAATTGGAACACTTCCTGGTAAATTAGCTGAATGTCAAAGTAAAGATCCTGCAATTAGAGAATTATATTTAGTGGAAGGGGATTCTGCTGGTGGTTCTGCTAAACAAGGGCGAGATAGAGTTTATCAAGCAATTTTACCACTTAAGGGTAAGATTCTTAATGTTGAGAAATCAAGATTAGATAAGATTCTAAAATCAGATGAAATTAGAAATATGATTACTGCAATTGGTTGTGGAATCGGTGAAGAATTTAATGAAGAAAAAATCAGATATCACAAAATCATTATTATGACGGATGCGGATGTTGATGGTTTACATATTCAAACACTTTTATTAACATTTTTCTTTAGATTCTTAAGACCAATTATTGACAAAGGTTATTTATACATAGCTCAACCACCTTTATATAAATATAAAAAAGGTAAAAATGAGACTTACTTAAAAGATAATACTGCATTATCTAACTTCTTAATTGAAAATGGTTTAGAATCATTTGAATTTGAAGGTATGGGTTATAATGATTTAGTTGATTTATTTAAAATTGTTGCTAGATATAGACATATGCTTGAATCTTTAGAAAAAAGATATGCATTACTTGAAGTATTAAAACACTTAATTGAGAATTCTGATTTAGTTAAATTAGATATAGCAGAATTATATATTGAAGTTAAATCTTTCTTAGATGATAAGGGTTATAATATTTTATCTAAGAAAGTAACTGATGAGAGAATTCAATTATTTGTTCAAACTAAAGAAGGTTTAGAAGAGCTAATTATTGATGATGAACTATTTGCATCACCATTTTTCTCTGAAGCTACATTTATTTATCACAAACTAGTTGAAAGAGATATTTCAATGTTTGGTGGTCGTGATTTAGTTGAAATCTTAAATGAAATCGAAGGACTTGCTAAAAAGGGTGCTTATATTCAAAGATATAAAGGTTTAGGGGAAATGAATCCTGAACAATTATGGGAAACTACTATGACACCAGAAGCTAGAAGACTTCTTAGAGTTAAGGTAGAAGATGCAGTTGTTGCTTCTGATACATTTACTCTGTTTATGGGTGATGAAGTTGAACCAAGAAGAAACTATATCGAAGCTCATGCTAAAGATGTAGAACACTTAGACGTTTAATAATTTCCATATAAATATTTAATAATATTATGTCTTAGGACATAATATTGTTTCTATACTCAAAATTAATTTCAAAATTCTTTTTTATTATCTTTTAAAACATTACATTTTGTAATATATTTTCTAATCTTAACTTTATTTTTGTATACTATTTTATGTTTCAAAAGGATTAATGAAATGAAAGTATGTGGAATTGATTTAAAAGCCTCTAACGCTATTTTAGCTGTTTTAGAGGAAAATGATGGAGAAAGTGTTTTTATGAGCTTAGAGACTAAGAAAATAGCCTTAGGGGATGATGATAATCAAAAAGAGATGGTGCAATTCTATGATAATATCTCTGGATTTCTAAAAGTAAATATGATTGATAAAGTAGTTATTAAAAAAAGAGCCAAAAAAGGTAATTTTAGCGGTGGCGCAAATACTTTTAAAATGGAATCTGCAATTCAGTTAAATAATGTTTGCGAAGTATCTTTAATTACTTCACAAAAAGTTTCAAAGTTTGAAAAAACAAATGATATTGAAATGCCAAAAGAGCTAAAAAAATATCAAGAAGGTGCCTATTTATCAGCTCTTTGTTCTTTAGAAACTTAAGATATATTCATCTTTATACATTTAGCAATATTATAAGAACATAGTTCAAGATTCTTTTTAGTGTCTTTTTTTAACTTTTTAAAGTTAGCACTTTTGATAGTGATATCAAATACTGCATCGATACCGTGTTCTAATACTATTTCATAATCATTGTCTAAACAACCTGCAATTGCTATAGTTTTAATATTATGTTTTTTAGCAAGTTTTGCGACTCCTATTGGAGTTTTACCATAAATACTTTGTTTATCTATTTTGCCCTCACCTGTAATTATTAATGAAGCTTCTTTTATGTGTTTTTCTAAGCTTACTTCATTGGCTACTATGTCAAAACCACTTTTAAGTTCTACGTTTAAAAAAGTAATAAGTGCAAAACCTAAACCACCAGCTGCTCCTGAACCTTCAATGTCTTTTGTATTCGATATTTTAGAGATATTATTTTTTTCACAAAAAATAGAAAAATTATAAAGATATTTATCTAAAGTTTTAATCATCTTTTTATTTGCACCTTTTTGTTTTGCAAAAGTAAAAGATGCTCCTCTAGGTCCACATAAAGTATTTTTTACATCACAAGCTACTTCTATTTTAATATCTTTAAATTTTTTATTTAACTTCTTAGTATTTATATATTTTATCTGTGGAATATGTTTTGCACCCCAGTTAATTTCTTTTTTGTCTTTATCTAAAAACTTAACACCTAAAGCCTGTAACATACCAATACCAGCATCATTAGTAGCAGATCCACCTATTCCTAAAATTAGTTTTTTAGCACCTTTTTTTATAGCGTGATTTATTAATTGTCCAAAACCATAAGTAGATGTATTCATTGGGTTTTTTTCTTTTTCTTTTAATAATTCAAGACCTGAAGCACTAGCCATTTCAATAATTGCAGTTTTATCTTTTTTTATATAACCATAAAATGAATTTATCTCTTTTTGTAAAGGATTTAACACTTTTACATTGATGATTTTTCCATTTTTAGCAGATACTAAAGCTTTAACAGTTCCTTCCCCTCCATCAGCTAGTGGAATACAGGTATAAGTAGCATTTGGGAAAACTTTTTTAAAACCTATTTTAATGTGTTTTGCTACTTTTTTTGATGATAATGTTTCTTTGAAAGAATCACTTGCTATTAATATTTTCATAAATTTCCTAATGATTGATTTTTAGTATTTTTTTAGCAGTAAATAATAATATTATTCCTCCAAATACAATTAATGCAGTCACATATAAAGCATAATTATATGAAGAAAAATAATTCGTTAAATATACTGAATATAAAGGTGCTATTACCTGTCCTACACCATATGCTGTTGTTATTGCACCCATAATGGCAAGAGGATTTTCTTTGGCTAATTTACCTGCAAGGTTCATAAATAAAGCTACAAGAGCTACAAATGTTCCTCCAAATAATAAACCAGAAAATAGATTTAAATATATATTATCACTAAAAGTTGGAATTAAAATTCCAATAACTTGTAAAAACATTGTAATTATAATTACATTTATAGAGCCAATTTTATTAGCTAAAGTCATCCAAATTATACAAGATGGAACTCCTGCTAACCCAACAGCTGTCCAAGCATAAGAACCATAGTTCTCAAGGCCTTTTATAGAATTTATAATATCAGGTAAAAATGTAGCTTGAACTACCATTCCAACGCCTTCTGTAAAATAAACTAAGATTAATATGATTACAAATGGAGAGAATAAAGACTTGTCAAATTTATGAGTTTTTACATTTGTTTTTTGTCTTTTATCAAATGATAAAATGTATAAAGGATAGATAGAAACAGTAGCTGCAAATATTGATAAAACTAACCAAGAATCTTGCCAAGTTCCATTTGAATATAAAACAAATCTAGATATTAAATCAGTTACTAAAACAGAGAATCCAATACCTGAGAAGTGTATACCCATAGCTTTTGTTTTATTTTCCATATTAAGTTTAGTCATAACTATAGCAGATCCTACAACAAGGCTCATAGCAGCCGCAAAACCTGCTATTACTCTAGAACTTAACCATAAGAGTTCATTTGAGGTAAGCGCAAGTACAAGTGTTGTTAAAACACATAAAACTATTCCTAATCTAAAGTATTTAACTTTTGCATTAATATCTTTTATAAATATTGCAAAAATCGAACCACCTAAGTAACCACAGTAATTTAAAGAAGCTAAAATTCCAGCTTGTTCTAAACTTAGAAAGTCTTCTAACATTAAAGGTAGCAGTGAAGTAAATACAAACCTTGCTACTCCTACTCCTATGATTAAAGCTAAAATTCCAGCTAATAATATACTTGTATTATTGTTTCTGTCTAATAGCTTTAAATACATATTTTATCCTTTAAAATATATTAATACTAAAGGCAATAAAATTGCCGTAAAAATTCCCGATAAACCCATTGCAAGCGCTGAAAAAGCAGCAGCTTTTGTGGAAATTTCAACAGCTCTTGCTGTTCCTATTCCATGTGATACAAGACCTAGTGCAAAACCTTTTGCGCTATCGTGCTTGATACCTATAATTTTAAATACAAATGAGCCAAATAAAGCTCCTATAATTCCTGTAATTATCACAAAACCTAAAGCTAAAGATGGAATAGCACCTATTTGCTCTGAAGTAGTAACTGCTATTGGAGCTGTTATTGATTTTGTCATCATTGATAAAATTGTTGTTACTTGTGCATCAAATAAAAATAAAATTGTAATGGCAATAAGTATAGCAAATGTACCTGCTATAAAAAGCGTAATTAGTATTGGAATAAATAGTTCTTTTATATGTTTTAAATTATTATATAAAGGTAGTGCTAAAGCTACTGTTGCAGGGCCTAGAAAAAAATGTATTATTTCAACACCTTTAAAATATTCTTCATATGAAGTATTTGTATATAATAATATTCCTAGAATAATTAAATAAGCTACAATTATAGGCTGTAGAAGAGTATTTTTAGATGATTTTTCATATATTATTATTCCTAGTTTAAAAGAAGCTAAAGTTAGGATTAACCATAATAATGGACTTGTATGTATGTATTCTAATAAGTTTTCATAATTCATTTTTATTCTCTTTTTTATTAATTAAATAATCCATTAATTTCGAGCTAAAAGCAAGGGCTAAAATAGTTCCTATAAATAAAGAAGACGATATTGCCCAGAATTCCTTCGTTAGTACTTCTATCTGCGTAATAATGCCCATAGCAGCTGGAATAAAGAGAAGTGGTAGATATCTTAGATGTAAAAATACTGCATTATCTAAAGACTCAAATGAGCTCTTTTTTATTATTAAAAATGATAGTAATAATAACATTCCAATAACAGATCCTGGAACGATAAGTGAAAATAAAATTGATATACTCTCCCCTAAAAATTGGAAAACTAATAAAGTAATTATTCCTTTTAACATTGACAAACCTTATATAAACTAATAAACATTAGTATGTTTTTATTTGAATTATTGCTTAATCTTGGATAGTTTTGGCTGAATACGGGGTTTTTAAATAGTATTTAGGAGAAGTGTGTACTTGAGTAAATAAGAAGAAGCTATCTTCTTCTTATTTATGATTTTTAAACATCTGCCTCTAAAGGAGAAGCTTTTAAATTTCGCTCTTTTGCTTTTTGAATCATATAGATTCCAGCAAATACAGCAATACCTATTGCATATGAAATATAATGCGATGGTAAATGTAAGTATGTTTCCATAATTTTAGGCAAGAACATAAAAGGAACTACTATTAAGAAAGTAAATCTTTCAATAATATTTGTTCTAGTTATAAAGTATCCTTGAGTAAAACAAGCAAATGCTGACATTCCTATAAATGCAGTTACAAAGATAATTACCATTTCAAAAGGATTAGTAATCCAAACCCAACCAGCTGCATCAGATGGATTTAAATGATCAACACTTGAAATTAATAATAACTCTGGGTTGAAGAAGAACATAAATGGTAAAATCGCTGTTCTAATATCATATTTGAAACCTTGAATACCAGTTTTAATTGGATCTGCTTTTGCAATTCCAGCTGCGGCATATGCTGCTAATCCAACAGGTGGAGTATCATCAGCTAAAATACCGAAGTAGAATACAAATAAGTGAGCAGCAATTGCTGGTACAAAGTAACCATTATCCATTGAAAGTTCCATAATAACAGGAGCAGTTAATGATGCCATTACAATATAATTAGCAGTAGTAGGTAAACCCATACCAAGAATTAATGATACTAAAGCAGTTAATAAAAGAATTACAAATATATTTCCACCAGATAAAGTCTCAATAACTTCTAAGAATACTTGACCTAAACCTGTTAAAGTAATAGAACCAACAACAATACCTGCTAGCGCTGTAGCAATTGCAATAGGAATCATATTTTTAGCACCGGCAATCATACCAGCTAAAATATCAACAAATCCAGATAACATAATGTCTCTAGTAATTTTCTGTTTAGCTAAAATTGCTCTAAATGGATGTTGAACAACCATTAATAACATAAGTAACATAATTGCGTTAAATGCAGCAGAAGCAGCAGATTCTCTTAGAACTATTAATGTATACATCAAAAAGAAAATTGGAACTAAATAATGAAGACCTTTTAAGAAAGTTTCCAATTTAGGAGGAATCTCATCTTTGTTCATACCTTTAAGACCAAGTTTTAATGCTTCTAAATGAACAATATAAAATAGTGCAAAATAAGATACAAAAGCTGGAATAAATGCAGCATAAATAACATCAGTATATGACATACCTAAGAACTCAGCAATAATAAATGCAGCAGCTCCCATAACAGGTGGCATTAACTGACCATTAGTAGATGCGGCAACTTCAACGGCTCCAGCTTGTTCAGGTGAAAATCCAGTTCTTTTCATTAAAGGAATAGTAAATGTTCCAGTTGTAACTGTATTCGCAATAGAAGAACCTGACATAATACCAGTAAATCCAGATGCAACAACAGATGCTTTTGCCGGACCTCCTCTATATTTACCAAGTAATGAGAATGCAAGGTTAATAAAGTACTCACCAGCTCCTGCTTTATCAAGTAATGAACCAAATAGTACAAACAAGAATACAAATCCTGTTGATACTCCTAGTGGAACACCAAAGATACCTTCAGTAGTTAAGAACATATGACCTGCAAGTTTATTTAATGAAGCACCTTTATGAATAATAAGTTCAGGCATATAAGGGCCTAATACATCATAAGATAAAAACATTAAAGCAATAATTGTTAAAGCAATACCTAAAACTCGTCTACCAGCTTCAAGTAAAATAACAATACCTATTAAAGCTACAACAATATCTAAAGCAATATAATCACCTGGTCTATTTGAAATTTCTTCATAAAATATAGAAATATAAGAGGCCGTTCCTACACCAATTGCAGTAAACATATAGCCAAACCATCTAATTTTTTTAAGAAAATAAGTTTTTCTAACCATTGGGTAAATCATAAATGCTAAAGATAAAGCAAATGATAAATGTATTGATCGTGCTATTGTTGAGTTGATAGGCTCAACAACTATGTATAATTGAAATAATGACCAAACTAATGCGATAGCTGATATCATCCAAAATTCGTAGTGTTCTGATCCAAATACTCTTTGACCTTCAAGTTCTGTAACTAGAGCTTCAGATTCAACTAACTGCTCTTTTTCTAGTTCTTGAAGGGTATGTGGTGTTTCTTCATAAATTTTCATTTAATCCCTTTTTCTGAAAATAGGATACTTCGTAAAACTAAAATAATTAATTTTAAGAAGTATCAGTTTAAACTAAAGAATAAAATATTCTTTAGGTAAAAAATAACAAAGGTTAAACCTTTGTTATTAAAATATTAAAGAAGTCCTGCTTCTTTATAGTATTTTAAAGCACCTGGATGTAAAGGAGCTGATAAACCATCAAGTAATGATTTTTTTGTAATGTTTTTATATGCAGGGTGTAATCTTTTGAAAGCATCAAAGTTTTCTAAGATTGATTTAACAACTGTATATACAGCTTTATCACTTACGTCATCAGAAGTAACTAATACAGCTTTTACACCAAATGTAGGAGTTCCTTGTGGGTGACCTTTATAGATTCCACCAGGTACATCTGCTTTAGCAAAGTATGGGTATTTTTTAATTAAAGAATCAATACTTGAACCAGTTAATGGAACAATTTTTACATCAACAGAGTTTGATGCATCTTTAATATTTGCAGTTGGATGACCAACCATATAGAAGTAACCATCAATTTTATTATCTCTTAATGCATCTGGCATTTCAGCTGCTTTTAAAGCACCAGCAAATTTTAAATCAGATTTTTTGATTCCACTTTCAGCAAATAATGTTAGAGCTGTTGCTTCATTACCTGAACCTGGATTACCTAAATTGATTCTTTTACCTTTTATATCAGCAATTGAATTAATATTAGAAGATCTTCTAGTAACTAAAGTTAATAACTCAGGGTAGATAGCCATAACCGACTTAAGTTTTTTAACTTGTTTACCTTTGAATTTACCAGTACCTTTAGATGCTTGGTATACAGTATCAGACTGTGCAATACCAAAATCTAATTCACCATTTTTAATAGTATTAATATTATAAACAGATCCACCAGTTGATTCAACAGAACATCTAATTTTAGTTTGTTTTTTTAGTTTATTAACTAATCTACAAATTGCTCCACCAGTTGGGTAATAAGTTCCTGTAACTCCACCTGTTCCAATTGTAATAAATTCAGCAGAAAATGCTGGTACACTTAAAGCTGCAATTAATGCAGCTGATGCTAATTTTTTCATATGACATTCCTTTAATTTTTTATATTTTAGTATAAAGAATTAAAATGACCTGAAAAGGAGTTTTTACCTTTGTTCTAAATTAAAAAATTATATTAAAGTACTATTTACTGCCATATTCAATTTATTTCTTTTAATTTAAGAGAAAAAAGTTAAAATAGGTTAAAGGTAGTAAATGAAAATAATTTTAACTTTTTTAATAGTTTTTTTTACAAATATTTATGCAAAAGATAAAAATATTCTAATATTGAACTCTTATCATAAAGGATTTGAGGTTAGTGACATTATTATTGAAA
>JABSON010000250.1 GCA_013215915.1 Campylobacteraceae bacterium
TATTTTAGAATAAAGATTTTTATGTTGTATTTTAAAATATTCTATATTTTTAGAATAAATACTTAATATAGTTTGTTCTAATTCTTTTGCTTGTTTATCATTCATATTATCTTCTTTATGTATTTTTTTAATATTACTGTTTTTTTATTATTAGAAAGATTATAAAATAACTTATTTATTTAAATATAAGGCTTAATCTATATAATATTAGATAAAATTAAATAAATTATTTATAAATAAAAGGCAAATCTAATGTTTAATGGAAAGAATATACTTATTACTGGTGGTACTGGAAGTTTTGGGAAAAAATATACTAAAATTTTATTAGCAAACTACAAACCAAATAAGATAATTATTTACTCTCGTGATGAATTAAAACAATATGAAATGGCTCAAGATTATAACAATGAATGTATGAGATATTTCATAGGAGATGTAAGAGATGCAGATAGATTAAAAACTGCAATGAAAGATGTCGATTATGTTATTCATGCAGCTGCACTAAAGCATGTTCCAATTGCAGAATATAATCCAATGGAATGTATTAAAACAAATATTAATGGTGCTCAAAATGTAATTGATGCAGCAATATTTAACAAAGTAAAAAAAGTAATAGCACTTTCAACTGATAAAGCAGCAAATCCTTTAAATTTATATGGAGCTACAAAACTAGTATCTGATAAATTATTTGTTGCTGCTAATAATCTTGTAGGGAAAGAAGATATACAATTTTCAGTTGTTAGATATGGTAATGTAATTGCTTCACGTGGTTCAGTTATTCCCTTCTTTGAGAAACTAATAAAAGAAGGTACTAATTCTTTACCTATTACAGATGAAAGAATGACAAGATTTATGATTACTTTAGATGCTGGAGTAAACTTTGTACTTGATAATTTTAAAAGAATGCAAGGTGGAGAAATTTTTATTCCAAAAATTCCATCTATGAAAATGACTGAATTAGCTTTAGCTTTAGCTCCTACTTTAAAACAAGAAGTTGTAGGAATAAGACCTGGTGAAAAACTACATGAAATAATGTGTCCATCTGATGATTCACATTTAACATATGAATTTGATAATTATTATGTAATTGCACCTAGTATTAAATTTTATTCATTTAGGGATTATAGTTTAAGTAAACTAGGAGAAAAAGGTAGATTAGTTGAGCAAGGTTTTGAATATAATTCTGGAAATAATCAAGAATGGTTAAGTCATAAAGAATTCTTAGAATTATTAAAAGTTTAACTATGGACTTTATACCTTATGGTAAACAAAATATTTCAGATGAAGATATAAATGAAGTAATAAAAGTATTAAAATCACCTTTTATTACAACAGGTCCTACTGTTAAAGAATTTGAAGAAGATTTATCTGAATATTGTGGATCAAAATATACTGTAGTTGTATCAAATGGAACAGCAGCATTACATTTAAGCTCACTAGTTCTTTTAGAAAAAGATGATAAAGTTTTAACTACTCCTAATTCATTTTTGGCAACATCAAATTCTATTCTTTATGTAGGAGCTATTCCTATATTTGTAGATATATGTGATAATGGAAATATAGATTTAGATTTATGTGAAAAAGAACTTATAAAAGATAAATCAATTAAAGCTATATATGCAGTTTCTTTTTCCGGAAACCCTTTAAATCAAAACAAATTAAAATATTTAAAAGATAAATATAATATTAAAATTCTAGAAGATAACGCTCATTCAATTGGTTCATCTTTTGAAGGAATTAAAGCAGGATCTTGTGTAAACTCAGATATCTCAATATTTTCTTTTCATCCTGTAAAACATCTTACAACAGGTGAGGGTGGTGCAATTACTACAAATAACAAAGATATATATGAAAAACTATTATTATTGAGATCTCATGGCATGAAACTAGATACTTCTATTGCTCCTTGGCATTATGATATGAGTGAATTAGGATTTAATTATAGAATTACAGATATACAATGTGCTTTAGGTATTTCTCAATTAAAAAGATTAGACTTATTTATTTCTAGAAGAAAAGAAATAGCTCTAAAATATGAAAAAGAATTTAAAAGTTTTGAAGGAATAGAACCTTTATATAAGTTCACAGATAATTCATCTTATCACTTATATGTATTAAAAATAGATTTTAAAGAGTTTAAAATATCTAAAAAAGATTTTGTATTAAAACTTCGTGAATTAAAAGTAGGTTGCCAATATCATTATATACCAATTAATAAACAGCCCTTTTATAAAAACTTGGGATATGGAAATGAAAACACACCTATTATGGATGAACATTATACAAGTACAATTTCAATCCCTATGTATTATTCTTTAAGTGATAAAGAACAGACATATGTAATCAAAAGTATAAAAGATATATTATGTCAAAATTAATTGCTATTATCCCAGCCAGAGGTGGTAGTATAAGAATAGCTAATAAAAATATAAAATCTTTTGTAGGTCTTCCTTTAATTGTATATTCTATAAGAGTTGCACAAGAGTCTAAATTATTTAATAAAATCATAGTATCAACAGATGATAATGAAATAAAAAAAATAGCTTTAGAATATGGAGCAGAAGTACCATTTTTACGTCCGCCTGAATTGTCTGGTGATTATGTAGGTACAGGAGAGGTTATACAACATGCTTTAGAGTTTTTAAAAAATTCAGGTGAAGAATTTGATTATTTGTGCACTCTATATGCAACAGCACCTTTATTAGATTCAAAATATTTAATAGCAGGATATGAAAAACTAAAAAAATCATCTGCTGTAAATGCTTTTTCTTGTACTTCTATGCCTTTTCCAATTCAAAGAACATTTAAAATAAATGAAAATGATAGATGTGAGATGTTTACACCCGAACACTATTTAACAAGAAGCCAAGATCTTGAAGTTGCTTATCAAGATGCAGGACAGTTTTACTGGAGTAAATTAAATGAAACTTCTTCTGAGATAATGTTTGGAAAAGATTCAATTCCTATAATCTTACCAAGGCACTTAGTATGTGATATAGATACTCCTGATGATTGGATTAGAGCCCAATATTTATATAAAGCTATTAATTATGAGAAACAAGATAAAAATAATGTCAAATAAAATAAATATACTTATTCGCTGTGACTCTTCAAGTACTATTGGTCTAGGACATACAAAAAGAGATTTAGTATTAGCAAATCAATATAAGAATTCTAATATAACTTTTGCAGCTCAGAATCTAAAAGGAAATATAAATAAAGAGATATCAAAAAAGTATAAAGTTAAAATCCTTAAGTCGAATGATATAAATGAATTAATAAGTTTAATAAACAAAAAATCATATGAACTTGTTATTATAGATTCTTATACTATTACATATGAAGATGAAAAGAAAATAAAAGACAATACAAAATGTGAGTTAATGGTATTTGATGATACTTATGAAAAACATTATTGTGATATTTTATTAAATCATAATATAAGTGCTAATGAGAAAAGATATAAAAACTTAGTTCCTGCGAACTGCGAACTAAGATGTGGTAGTAAATATACATTGTTAAGAAATGAATTTATAATAGAAAAAGAGAAATTAGAAAAAACAATAAAAAAAGTAAGAAAAAAAACTAGAGTTTTTATTGCAATGGGTGGATCTGATCATAGTAATGAGAATATTAGAATATTAAAAGCATTAAAAGATTTTAAACAGTTAAAAATAAATATTGTTACAACAAAAGCAAATGCTAATTTAAAAGAGTTAAAAAAGTATTGTTCTAAAAAGAAAAGAATAAAACTATTTATAAACTCAAATAAAATAGCAAAACTTATGAGAAAAAGTGATTTTGCTATTGTTAGTCCAAGTGTTACTATGAATGAAATTTATTTTATGAATATACCTTTCCTTGTAATAAAAACTGCTAATAATCAAAAAGATATGTACGATTATTTATTAAAAAAAGATTTTTTAGTATTAAAAAAG
>JABSON010000251.1 GCA_013215915.1 Campylobacteraceae bacterium
AGATATAAAAATGATTTACATTTAGTTTTAGCTTATAAAAAGAATAAAAATAAAATGATTTTAGATAATATTAATTATAAAATTATTGATTTAGAATTAAGAAAAGATTTAAAAGCTTTATATGAACTAAAAACTCTAGAAGTAAAAAAGAAAAATAGATCTATTTCTTTAAATATAATTCATTATAAGTGGAATGATTTATTAAAAAGAATTGATAATTAAATTTGAAAAAAATAGTAGATTTATAAACAAAGAGTTTCCTCTTTGTTTATAATTTTATGAATGAACTAAGTTAGTTAATTCATCTGCTGAAACTTCGTGGAAGTTTAAGTATTTATAAATATCAGCTCTTTTTTCATGAGTTATTTTTTTAGGTACCATTTCTAAGTACTCAGCTTTTGTAGGAAGTCTTCCTAAAAGTGCTGCAAGTGCTGCTACTTCTGCTGAACCTAAGTAAACTTGAGAATCTTTACCAAGTCTATTATCAAAGTTTCTTGTAGATGTTGAGAATACTACTGCACCTTGTTTAACATGAGCTTGATTACCCATACATAAAGAACAACCAGGAATTTCTAATCTTGCCCCTGCTTCTCCAAAGATTGCGTAATAACCCTCTTCAGTTAATTGTTGTTTATCCATTTTAGTTGGAGGTGCAATCCATAATTTAGTAGGAACTGGACCTTCACCTTTAAGAATTTCTCCTAAAGCTCTAAATAAACCAATATTAGTCATACAAGAACCTACAAATACTTCATCAATTGAAGCAGTTAATCTTTTAGGATCTGCTAAAATATTAGTTAAAGTATCTACATCATCTGGATCATTTGGACAACATAAAAGAGGCTCAGTAATTGTACTCATATCAATGATAATAGTATCAGAATAAACTGCATCTTCATCAGGAGTAATTAACTCAGGATTTGCAATCCATTCTTTCATTTTATCAGCTCTTCTTTGAAGAGTTCTAGCATCTTGATAACCTTCTTCAATCATTTTTTCAATTAAAGCAATGTTAGAAGATAAGTATTCAATAATTGGTTCTTTAGATAACTGAATACAACAAGCTGCTGCTGATCTTTCAGCTGCTGCATCTGATAATTCAAATGCTTGTTCAACTTTTAAGTCAGGAAGCCCAGTAATTTCAATCATTTTACCAGCAAATACATTCTTTTTACCTTTTTTCTCAACAGTTAATAAACCATCTTGAATTGCTTGGTAAGGAATAGCATTAACCATATCTCTTAAAGTAATTCCAGGTTGCATTTCACCTACAAATTTAACTAAAACAGACTCAGGCATAGTTAAAGGCATTGAACCAGTCACAGATGCAAATGCAATAAGTCCAGATCCAGCAGGAAAAGACATACCAATAGGGAATCTTGTATGAGAATCGCCACCAGTACCAATAGTATCTGGTAAACATAATCTATTTAACCAAGAGTGAATAACACCATCACCTGGTCTTAAAGTAACACCGCTTCTTGAAGTAATAAACTCAGGAAGTGTATGTTGTAATTTAACATCAGCTGGTTTTGGGTAAGCAGCAGTATGACAAAATGATTGCATAACCATATCAGCTCCAAAAGATAAAGCAGCTAATTCTTTAATTTCATCTCTAGTCATAGGTCCTGTTGTATCTTGTGATCCTACAGTTGTACAAATAGGCTCAACATACATACCAGGTTTAACACCTTCGATACCACAAGCTCGTCCAACCATTTTTTGACCCTGAGTAAAACCTTTACCATCGTCTTTTGGTTGAGTAGGAGCTATAAACATATCAGTCATAGGAAGTTTTAATGCTTCTCTTGCTTTTGCAGTTAAACCTTTACCAATAATTAAAGGAATTCTACCACCAGCTCTCATTTCATCTGGTAAAGTATTAGGATTGATTTTAAAAGTAGATACTACTTCTCCATCTTTTGTGATTTCACCTTTAACAGTATTAACTACAATAACATCACCAGTTTCCATTTTATCAACATTAGCTTCTAATGGTAAACAACCAGAATCTTCCGCAGTATTAAAGAAAATAGGAGCAATAATTGAACCAATTACAACACCACCAGTTCTTTTATTAGGAACACCAGGAATATCTCTACCCATGTGCCATTGAACTGAGTTAATTCCAGATTTTCTAGAAGAACCAGTTCCAACAACATCCCCAATATAAGCTAAAGCATGACCTTTTTCTTTTAATGAAATCATTTTATTTAAAGGATCTTCCATACGAGATTGTAACATTGAAGTTGCATGTAAAGGAATATCTGCTCTTGTAAATGCAACAGTTGCAGGAGATAAATCATCTGTATTTGTTTCACCAGGAATTTTATACACAGTTAAAGTAATTTTTTCTTCTAAAGCTGGTTTGTTTGTAAACCATTCAGCATCAGCCCAAGATTGAATAATTTCTTTTGCTTGAGTATTTCCAGCATCAGCTAATTCTTTTACATCATTAAAAGAATCATATACTAAGATAGTATTTTTTAATTGTTCTGCCGCAATACAGGCTACTTCTTCAATTTTAAGTGCATCAATAAGAGGAGTAACATTAAAACCACCCATCATTTTTCCTAAAATTTTAATAGCATCTGCTTTAGAAAGTACAGAACAGGCAACATTACCTTGAACTACATCATTTAAGAATGCAGCTTTAACGTAAGCAGCATCATCAACACCAGGATTAATTTTATCTTTAAATAATGATAATAAATATTCTGATTCTTCTACAGTATCAGCTTTTAATAACTCCACTAATTGTGCAGTTTCATCAGCAGTAAGTGCTAATGGTGGTAATCCACCTTCTTGTATTCTTTCTTCAGTATGTTTTCTATAATTAGTGATTAAACTCATATATGGCTCCTAAATTATTTATATATTTAAGTATATCACATCTTCTACTGTAAATTTGTACAATTATTGGTAATAAGTGTACAAGTTTTTTTTATGTAAATAAAAGTTACAAAAAAGATATTCTTTAATTAAATATGCCAAGATATCCATAAAAGCCTATAATTATGATTCAGCCAAGCTTCAGTTAAGAGTAAAAAAAGTTTTTAAAATGTGTAGAAAAGTAATTAATAACTATGTTCTCGTTCTTATGTACAATAATTGTACATTGAATTTTTATAGATAATTAGATAATTCTTTTAATTATTAAATAATGTTATTTATTATATAATTTTTATATTATAAGTCTAAGGATATATTATGATTAAATTTTATAAACCTGAAAACAAAAATAAAAAAGAGTATACGGAGTCATGGAAGGTTTTAATTGTTGATGATGAAAAAGATGTTCACTTGTTAACAAGAACAGTTCTTAGAGATCTTGAATTTGAAGATAAGAATATCGTTTTTTCATCTGCATATTCTGGAAAAGAAGCTCTAGCTATGATCAAAAAAGAAAATGATTTTGCAGTTATACTATTAGATGTAATTATGGAAACAGATGATGCTGGTTTAGTTTTTGCCTCAAAGCTCAGAAATGAATTAAAAAACCATAGTACAAGAATTATTTTAAGAACAGGTCAAACAGGCGATGTTCCAATTAAAGAAGTAATTATTAAATATGATATTAATGATTACAAAGAAAAAACACAATTAAATACCTCTAATTTATATATTTCTGTTTTATTAGCTTTACGTTCATATAAGGATATAAAACTAATAATTAATAAAAATATATATTTAAAAAATATCATATCTTTTACAAAAGAGTTAAATAAACAAAAAGATATCAATAATTTCATTAATATTTTAAGCTCTTCATTAATTTCTTTATTATTTTTAGAGAAAAACAATATTAAAGAATATATTTATACTTATAAAAGAAATATAGATTTTTCTATAGAATAATTTCTATGGAAACAGAAAATTTAATTTAACACAAACAAAAAAATTAATTAAATATTTAATTGTT
>JABSON010000252.1 GCA_013215915.1 Campylobacteraceae bacterium
ATTATTCATGGTTTAATTTAGATACAAAAGAGACAAGAAATAAAATTGCTTATCTTGAATTATTTGAAAAATGGAATTGGATTATTGGAGCATCTTTGTATCTTGATGATATTAAAGAATCTGTTAAAACTAATAAAAAAAATTTAGAAATAAAAGTTGAAAAATATGTTCAATATATAATCATTGTTTCTTTATTAATTATGTTTGTTATTGCAGCTTTATCAATTCTAATGTCTAATCAAGTTTCTAGGGTATTTAAAGTTTATCAAAACAATGTAAAAAGAAAAGAAATAAAATTAAAAAATCTAAACTCATCTTTAAAAGAAAAAGTAAAAATAGGAATACAAGAAGCACAAAAAAAAGATAGAGCTATGCTTCACCAATCACGGCTTGCAAGATTAGGAACTATGATTTCAATGATTGCTCATCAATGGAGACAACCTTTAAGCGAAGTATCTGGAATTCTAATGGAGCTTGAAACTGCCACAAAATTTAAAAAAGTTGATGATAAACTTATTTTAGAATGTATTAAAGACTCTGATAAATTATTGAACTATATGTCTAATACTATTGATGATTTTAGAAACTTTTTTAAACCATCAAAAGAAAAAGTAGACTTCTCTTTAATTGAAGCTTGTGAAAATGCTATTTCTATTGTAAATGCATCATTAAATGATTTGGACATTGTTATAAATAAAGATTTTAAAGAAGATGTTACAATTTGTTCATTTCCAAGAGAATTTTCACAAGTAATTTTAAATTTACTTTTAAATTGTAAAGATGTTTTTGAAGATAGAAAAACAAAAAATCCTTATATAGATTTTAAAATCAAAATAAAAGAGAATGAAGTTTATATTACAATTGAAGATAATGCAGGTGGAATTAGTGAAAATAACATTGATATTATATTTGAACCTTATTTTACTACAAAATCTTCTCTTAAAGGAACAGGACTTGGATTATATATGTCAAATATGATTATTGAAAAAAATATGCATGGAAAATTAAATGTTACAAACTCACCAAATGGTGCAGTATTTGAAATAATATTAGAGGTTAAAAATGGATGATATATTAATAAAACAATTAAAAGACTTTTCAATTCTTTGTGTTGAAGATGAAGATGGAATAAGAAAAAGACTAGTTAATACTTTAAAATACTATTTTGATGATATTTATGATTGTAATTGCGGTGATGAAGCTTATAATTTATACTTAGAATATAAACCAAATATTATTATAACTGATATTCAAATGAGAAATGGCGATGGAATTGAACTTGTGAAAAAAATTAGAGAAAATGATTTTTCAACAAAAATAATTATGCTAAGTGCTCATAATAATGAAGAATATTTAATGGATTTAATTAATTTAAATATTAACTTTTTTATTTTAAAACCTTTAAATTCTCAAAAACTAATAAAAGCTCTACTTTCAAGCTTAGCTGATAAATTAAATCAATTATTATGTTTATCTAACGACTTGTACTTAGATACAGCAAAAAGAGAAATATTGTTTAATGAAGAAACTGTATTATTAAGAAAAAGAGAAAAAGAGTTTTTAGAACTATTATATGAGCAAAGAGATTGTTGCATTACTTCTTATACTCAAATAGAAGAGCGAATTTGGGAAAATAAAACCATGTCAAATGCTGCTTTAAAAACATTTATTAAAGAATTAAGAAAAAAAATACCTAAAGATATTATTCTAAATATTCCACAAGAAGGTTATAAACTAATATAATATTTTGTAAAAAAAGTGTAGAATAAAAAAAATTAATATAAAGAAAATGTAATGAATAATCAATATAAATTGACAAAATTTGTTAGAGCAGCAGGCTGAGCAGCTAAAATGGGTCCGGAGGATCTTAAACATACAATTAGCTCGCTTGTACCTGATGATAAAAATGTTCTAGTAAGTTTTGAGAATAGTGAAGATGCAGCTGTTTATAAAATGAATGATACTGAAGCTTTAGTACAAACTTTAGATTTTATAACACCTGTTGTAGATGATCCATATATTTATGGAAAAATTGCTGCTGCTAACTCTTTATCTGATGTATTTGCTATGGGTGGAAAAGTTTTAACAGCCATGAATATAGTTGGATTTGACGCAAAAAACCATAAACAAGAAGTATTAAATGAAATTCTTCGTGGTGGGAATGATAAAATTAAAGAGTGTGGTGGTGTTTTAATGGGTGGTCATACTATTGAAAGCCCTGAAATGTATTATGGTTTATCTGTAACAGGAATAATACATCCAGATAAAATATTAAAAAATAATTCTGGAAAAATAGGTCATGTTCTAGTTTTAACAAAACCTATTGGATTAGGAATAATAACAACAGCTATTAAAAGAGATTTACTTAGCCTTAAAGCGATGGAACATAGTGTTGATATTATGGAAAGTTTAAATTATATTCCTTCACAACTTTTAGCTAAGTATGAAGTATCTTCTTGTACTGATATTACAGGCTTTGGTTTATTGGGCCATGCTCTTGAATCAACAAATAAAGATCATTCTTTAAGTATTGACTCAAGTAAAGTAGCTTTTATTAAAGAATCAATATCTTTATGCGAACAAGGTGTAATTCCAGGTGGAAGTAAAAAGAATTATAAATATTTACAAGATAAAATTGAATATAAAAATAATTTAAATGAAATAACAAAAATACTTTTATGTGATGCTCAAACTTCTGGTGGTTTATTAATTGCTATGAAAAAAGAACACGCAAATGAGTATATAAAAGAGATTGAAGATTATTCACTTGGATATGTTTCAATAATTGGAGAAATTATTCCAAAACAAACAAAAGAATTAATAATTTTTTAGTAATTATTTTACTAAAAAACTAAACTTTAATATCAATTTTTCTTAAGATAAATTAGATACAATTGCGTCTTTGAAAAAAATATTAAAGGTTTAGTTTGGATTATAATTACAATACAAGTACTCTACTTACAATAAAAGAAAACTTAATAAATGAAGAGAATAGATATCTAATAGGAACACTATATTTAGCTCCACAAAAGAATCTTAACAATGCAAAATATTATGGCGTACAATATGATGAAAAAGCTTTAAACCTAGCAAAAGTAAACTTATGTAAAAAAGCTACAAATGCCTGTGCTACTTCTTGCATTTACCATCAAGGCATATATAAAACTAGTGATTTTAATAAAAATAAGATTAAACAAGCAAGATTTAAAAGAACTTTTAAATTTTTACTACAAAGAGATGAATTCTTTTTTCAATTATGTAAAGAAATTGCAGCACTTGGCAGAAAATGTAAAAGAAAAAATTACACGCCTAGTATTCAATTAAATGGAACATCAGATATTTTATGGGAAAAAGAATCTTTTACTTATAAAGAAATAGAATATAAAAATATTATGGAATTGTTTCCTGATATTCAATTTTTTGATTATACAAAATATGATATAAAAAAATCTAGAAAAAAACTTCCAAAAAACTACCACTTGTTATACTCAAGAGCAGGAAAACAAAAAGGTATTTTAGTTGATGATTGGCAATACTTATCTTCGATATTAGACTCAAATATTGATGTAGCTATTATTTTCTCAAAAGATATGAAAAATAAGATACTAGAAAATAGAGAATATAATAATTATAAAGTAATTGATGGTGATATTTATAATAATAGAGTTTATGATATAAAACAAAGAGAAAAAACTGGTTTAATTATAGCTATCGAAGCTATGAAAAAAACTGAGATTACAAAAGCAGGATTCATTATTCAAAATGAAGAAGCTTTTAATGAATATTTAAATTAAAAGGCAATTGAAATGGTAGAAAAAAGATATGAAATATCAAACGAAGATAATTATAAAAAATATAATAATTGGCTAGTATTTTAAATTAAATAAAATATAAACCAAGTACATGAAAGCTTCATAGAA
>JABSON010000253.1 GCA_013215915.1 Campylobacteraceae bacterium
TATTAGAATTTTAATTATGTCAGATTTTATAGAATGATAAGAGTTTTTATATTTTACTAAGATAGAGATCCTAGATTATATTTTGATTTTTTAATACATAAATTCACACTTAAATTGCATCTACTATTGTAATATAATCTAAGTATTTCCACTTTGTTTGTAAAGTAGAAATATAAAACCTATGTATATCAATTAAGAATCTAAAAGGTCTCTTAGATTCTTTTTATTTCTGACAATAAGTTATGTGACTGAAGATAGAAACACAGAGTTATATCTTATCTACTATTTCGCAAAGGTAATCTTATCAAAGTATTTTTGAACTAATATTTCATCTTTTTTATCAAAAGATGGATTCTTAATTTCAAACCAAGATCTAGATTCCATATTAGCACTTGTTAATGCTGTTTTAATATATGGATGATTTTTGAAAAGTTTTACAAAACTTCCATCTTCATATGCTTTATTTAATCCTACTGTTAAAGCATCTTTAAGATCTTTATTTCCTTTTCTAACATAAAAGAATACTGCTTTTGGATAATGAATACCAAGGTTCTTTTCAACAACTAAAGAAGGTAAGGTTTTTTTATGAGATTCTACTTCTGCATAAGCTTCTTGAATTCCACGAGAAAACAAATCAAATCTTTTTACATCAACCATTTTAAATAATGAATTATATTTAGCAACTACTACTTTAAATCCAGCATTTTTTAATATAGATACATCACCCCATCCAATTCCTTGTCCAATGCTAAAAGAATGTAAATCAGTTAAGTCTTTTACCAAAGATAGTTTAGATTGAATATTTTTATTAATTATAAAAACTCTATATCCCATAAGTCCACCATAAATAGGAATCTTAATTGCATCAAGTTTTTTTTGAGTTTTAGTACTAGCAGCACTCCATATAATTGAAATACTCCCATTCTCAACTGACATCATTTTTCTTGAATGTGTCATTTCAATACCAGAAGCTTTTAAAGTATAATCTATTTTACTTTTATCAAGAGCTAACTTTAAAACTGAGACTAAGTAATCTGTACGTATATCTTTGTGTATACTACTTGGAAAAACCACTTCTAATGTTTTGGAAAGTACTTCTGTTGAGAATAAACTAAACACCAGTATAGATAATAAACTTTTTTTGAAAATATTCTTATTCATATTCTTTTCCTTTTGTAAAAATTATTTAATCTTATAATTTTATTTATATAAAAAAGTTTATGATAAACATACTAAATAACAAGAATATTAAATATATATAATATTCATTATTTTTATCAAAAAATTATATAAAATATAGAGAAAAGGTATTTTTACTAGTTATTAAAAGTTTTGTATGAGTTATTACATTTTCTGGACTTAATTTAGGAAATATAATTATTTTTTCTTTTTTTCCCAATAGTAAGAAACAATTCTATATTTACTTACTTATTGGTCTATTAATTAATAAATAATTTTATATACATCCTCATCATCTTTTATAAACTCCCAAGTATCACTTACCACTGATTCTAAAAAAGCTTTATCATGAGAAATTATAAGTAAAGCTCCATTATATTCTTTTAATGCAATTTCTAATGATACAATAGAATCTAAATCCATGTGATTTGTAGGTTCATCAAGAATAATCAAAGATGGATTTTGTAAAAGTCCTTGAGCAATCATTAGTTTCCTAACCTCTCCTGGACTTGGAATCAAACTATCTTGTAGTTTTATAGGATCAGATGCAAGTTTTCGTACAATAGTATATATTTCACCTTTTAGATCATTAGTAAGGTTATTAATACTATCAAAAATGTCTTTACTTTCTTTTTGAGTTATTTCTTGTGGTATATATAAATATTCATTTTTTAAATCAGCTGAGGATAATAAATGATTTACAAAAGTACTTTTTCCAGCACCATTTTCACCAATTATTCCAATTTTGTCATATTTATTTATTGAATAAGATTCATAAAATAGTTTTTTTGTATCACCTAGTTTTAAAATATTATTTTTTATAACTATAGGAAAAATGTTTTTACTATTTGTTGATTGAAATTCAATACCAAGTTCAAAAACTTTTTCAGTTTTTACTGCACTTGATATTAATTTTGTTTGTTTAGATTTTAATTTTGATAACTCTCTACCATCATTTTTATCTTTTCCAGTAAATCTAGCTAAGTCAATTTTTGTTTTAGAATTTTTATCATTTTTTTCTAAATGTTTTTTTGACATTCTTTTTTTAGATTGACTTACTTTTTCATGTTGGCTTTGAATTGATTTTTTTAGCTTTTTTAATTGAATATTTTGCTTGTCTTGTGTTTTACCTACGAATTCCATATTAGTAAGATACTCATCCATAGATTTTGAAAATGAAGTTTTAAATAAGTATATTTGTTTATTTTTTAAAATAATTGTAGCTTGAGATAAAGCATCTAAAAGTTCTCTATCATGACTTACTAATATCCCTATTCCCTTAAAGTTTTTAAGTGCATTCAATACTATAGTTTTACTCTTAGTATCTAAATGATTTGTAGGTTCATCAACAAGTAAAACATCAGGTTCTTCAAAAATTGCAAGTGCTATTTGCATTCTTTTTTTCTCCCCAAAAGATAGAGTATCCCATTGATATAACCATTCATCAGAAATATTTAAACTATCTCTTATTTTAAAAGCTTTACTTGTATAAGTCATCATAAAATCTTCTAGGTTTTGGGGAATTTCTTCTGTACTTTGAAGGCAATAATGTGTTAAATCATTACCAGTAATACTTCCTTCATCTACTTTTAGTTCTTTTGAAATAAGTTTTAAAAGTGTGCTTTTTCCTGAGCCATTAGAACCCACGATACTGCTCCATCCTTGTTCAAATTCTAAAGTAAGATTTTCAAAAATAGAAATAACAGAATTTTTGTACTTAAAGTGTACATTTTTTATTGATAAGTGTTTCAAGAGTTTATTCCTTGGGAGTTTATAAAGATTTATGTAGTTTATGCAGAGTATACCCAATTTACTGAGCATACTCTCTCAAAATTCAAATATTAAGTTTTAGATAAACTAAAATATTATATTAATGTGTGTTTCTCTTAGTTTATGTAATAAGAACAAAAAAGTGATTATTTACTAGATAAATTATATTTCATCTTTATTTACAATAGAATTATATTCTTTTGAATAAAATAGATCACCAGAAAATAGTTGATCAACATAGTCTTTAAACCACTCTTTAAAAGTTAATGATACTAATTCTCTTTCAGCAAAATCATGCCAAAGTGTTATGATTTGACCTTTTGTTCCAGAACTTGTAGGATCTAAGTCAATACAATAATTATCACCTGCCCCATTTGAAGAAAATGTTAGCCATTTTGAATTCCACAAATTACTTTTAATTCCTTCATCTGCAATAGCAGAAACTTTTGGAAATTCTTTTGATTGTGAAAACTTCTTCCAATTATTCCATTCTTCAATTATACGATATGTTGATAAAAACTCTTGAGAATCAAAAAGCCAAGCAGAATCACCCTTTTGTCCATTATGCATCTTAAGAACTGTAATAAAATCTATTGGTAATTCAATACCAAGAGTATCTGTTAATTCTTTAATTTCTTTATCACTCGCAGGAGGATTTAAATCTTCTAAACCATCATTATAATTAGCCTTAAGCCAGTCTTTAAATCTTTCAAATTCTTTTTTCATTTAGAACTCCTTATTTCGTAATATATTATAAAACATTTAAAATAAAGTTAAATATTTCATTAATAAAGAATATCTTTATATTAAAGTAAATATTCAAGTATATTTATTATTTCTAATATAAAATTAGCTTCCATTAATAATAAAACTAAAAGATTATTATTAATAATTATTTAGAAATCTTACAAGAAAAAGACAAAAAAGTTGATGAAAACATAAAAATATGT
>JABSON010000254.1 GCA_013215915.1 Campylobacteraceae bacterium
TACCCATTAAAAACTCCCCCCTAATTTTAAAATATCCAAGCATATATTTAATAAAAAAAACAAGCATAAATAAAAATAGAGGAATAGAAGATCCTTCTATGATAAAAAATTTCTTTTTATCATTATAAATTATTTTATCAAATATACTTATCTTTTTATTTAAATAAATTATCATCATACTTGAAAGAGTGAATCCGCTTAAAAATGAATACATAGATAACTCATTTATTCCAAAATCAACAACTAATCCATATAAAGAAAAAGAAGCTAAAATTAAAGGAATTAATAAAGCTCTGTTTTTCGTAACATTACGTGTTTTTCTTTGCATTAATCCAATTATTAATAAAGAAAAAAACATCCAGTAAATATATAGGGGTGTATTTATTAAAATATCGTTCATTATAATTCTTTTTTAATTTATTACTTAATATTGAAAATTGCATAAACAACACTTTTCTATTAAGTAATAAATTTTCACATAACTTGACTGAATAAGAAATTAACTTTCTTTGAAATATAACAATTCTTTATGCTAATTATGAACTTATTTTTTTAATAATAATTGTATCTTTACCTAAAAAGTTTTTTTCATTTGTGCTTGATACAACTAATTTAGCTATTGTATCTGTCTCTACTGCAACTTTTAATGTATTTGAAGATATTGATGCATTGTTTTGTGTTTGTTGGTCAACTTGTGTTATTGCATCATTTATTTGTTCAACTCCTATTTGTTGTTCTTTACTTGATGATTCTAAATCAGTAATTAATTCAGTTGTTTTAGAAATGTTCTGATTAAGAGTTGCATAACCATCTATCATTTTACTAGAAATAACTTTACCGTTGTTAGCTTTTTGTGTTGCGTTTTCAACTAATTCTTTTATCTCTTTAGCCGCTTCTGCAGATCTAGAAGCTAGATTTCTTACTTCTTGTGCAACAACCGCAAATCCTTTTCCTGCTTCTCCTGCAGTTGCTGCTTCAACAGCAGCATTTAGAGAAAGAATATTAGTTTGGAATGCTATTTGATCAATTACTGATATCGCATCATTAATCGCATTAACTTGTACATTTATTTCATCCATTGATTGTGTTGTATCTTTAGCTAATGATTCACCTTCATTTGCAGATGTTTTCAATTCACTTGCATATGAACTTATTTTAAAGATTGTTTCAGTATTACTAATAATAGTTGATGTAATTTCTTCTAGTGCTGCTGCTGTTTCTTCTAGTGCTGCCGCTGTTTCATTTGAATTAGTATTTAATGTATTCATATTCACAACCAAAATATCAGAACTATCATCCAAAAGCAGACCATTTGTTTTATTTTCAACAAGCATACCTGTAATTGAGTCACCTAGAACATTAACACCTAAAGCTAATTTCAATAAATGTTCTTTTAAACCTTTTTCATCAACTTTATGAATATAATCATAATGAGAGTAGTGTTCTAATACATTTAAAATATTATCTATGTTTGATTCCATAGTATTTCCCATTTTATTAATTACGTCTTTTAATTCATTTAGTACTGGGTTATTAGATGATCCATAAATTCTTTGACATAAATCTCCTGATTCAAATTCACTCATTACAATAACACTTTCATCTATTAGTTCTCTTTCTTTTTCTATTGCTTTTTGTGTTGCTTTAATATTTTTATTAACAACTTTTGCCATTGTTCCAAATTCATCTTCTGAATTGTCATCTAACATAACAACTTTATTTGTTTCTCTATTTAAATATTTAAAAAATGTAACTAAACCTTCTTTAAAGTTATTTAATGATTTAATTATTAAACTAGATAACAATAAAGAAAATATTATAAATAAAATTGTTGCAAGAAGTGCTATAGTAATTAATGCAGTATTTAATGATGAAATGGCTTTTATTTCTAAGCTTTTGGCACTAGCACTTATTTCATCTATTTCTCTTTCAAGTTTTAATCCTATCTGTACCATTTTCTTTAAGACTATTAAAACTTCTTTAGATTCTTTTATTTTATTGTTTTTAACATCTTCTATTCTTTTTGTAGAAAATTCAGAAAAATATTTTAAATATTCTTTTGATAGTTTTAGAATATAATTACTTCTAACTACATTCTTTTTAACTGTAAGTTTACTTTTTAGTTTTGAAACTTCAATATTTAATATATTAAATGAATCAATTACTGTATCAGATTTTGAAGTTGAAGGGTTGCGTAGAAATTGGTAAACTGAGATTCGTCCTTTTAATACTAGTTGAACAAATAATTGAGTTTTAAAAGAAGCTTCAGCCGCTTTTTGGAATATATTATTATAGTGAGAATACATACTTCCCATAAATGCCATTATAAATACAAAGATTAATGGCAAAAACATTAATTTAGTTTTTGTTGATAGGTTTTTAAACATGATTATCCTTTTTAAATTACTTTTCTATTATTTTGATTTTAAATAATTAATCTACATATTGATTCCTTGTTTTAAAAAATATTTCTTTATTATTTAAAAATAAATCAATTAAAGAAGGATCAAAATGTTTTCCTCTTTCATTTTTTAGTAGATTAAAAATATCTTCATCTATCCAAGCTTTTTTATAAACTCTATTACTTCCAAGCGCATCAAATACATCTGCTATTGCAGTAATTCTTCCATAAATATGTATTTTTTTACCTTTTAATCCTCTTGGATATCCTGAACCGTCCCATTTTTCATGATGTTCTCTTGCCACAATTGCAGCAGTTTGAAGAATCTCTCTTTTTGAACCTTTTAATATGTTATAACCTAGTTGAGCATGTGTTTTCATAATCTCATATTCTTCTTTTGTTAATTTTCCAGGTTTATTTAATATATTATCTGGAATACCAACTTTTCCAATATCATGCATTGGCGAGGCCATGTATAAAGCTTCTATTTCTGATTCTTTTAAACCATATAGTTTTGCTAAATCTTTTGAGTACTGAGCAACTCTTTTAACATGATTTCCCGTTTCTTGACTTCTGGATTCTCCTATTTCACCTATTTTAGATAATATATCTCTTTGTGTATCTTTTATTTCATGATGTAGGTTTGTAAGTTCAGTTAAATCATATCGTATACCAATCCACTCAAATATATTGCCATTTTTGTCTTTTAATGGAATAATAGTAGTAAAGAAGTGTAATAATTCCCCCGTTTTTTTTACATCAACTATTTTACCTTTCCAAATTTTTCCTTGGTTTAGAATATTTTTTATTTCTAGTATTTGTTTAGAATTTTTATTACTAATAAATGAATAATGTTGTCCAATTAATTCTTCTTTTGTATATCCACTTAGTTTTGAAAATGAATCGTTTACATAAGTAATCGTTAATTTAGTATTAACTCTAATAATAATGCTACTTTCTTCAATTGCTTCTTCATAAATTTTTGATAAGTAAAGAACTTCTTTATAATTATTAGACTTAATTTTAAATTGTGATTTAAAATAAGATAATGAATTATATAAATCTGTTACATTGTTTCTTATTGAGATATACTCTATAATATTTTTTTCTTTATCAAATATTGGATTAATTATTGTATCTACACATTATTTTGTTCCATCTTTTGCAATATTATTTATTATTCCTCTCCATGGTTTTTTATTAATACTTATTTGTATCCACATCTCTTTAAAAAATAATTTTAACCCCCTAAAAGTCTGAGATTTATTAACAGCTAAAAGATATCAGTAATTACAAAGTTTTTGATCGTTTCCTAATCCCAAACCAATATTGCATTTGGTTAACTACATTCAAATATATTGAGGCCCGTCTTATTCGTTACACAAAATACGCAGCTGCGTAAGGGCCCACACATTTTGGCTGAAAATGGAAGCCCCACATAAACATACACTCATTGTTTTTTATAATAACGCTTAATTTTCGATATAAT
>JABSON010000255.1 GCA_013215915.1 Campylobacteraceae bacterium
AATTGGTAATAATGAATCAATAAATCTAATAATTTTAATAAATTCTTCATTTATAAAGTATTTATGATAAAAATCATTATTTTCAACTTTAGCTAAAAATTCTATATATGATTTAGAATAAGATATAAACTTAATTGGATTAACAGATCCGTCATATGATAGATAATCTAGAAGTTTTGGAACTTTATTATTTAGTATATTTTTAAATTCAAAATACTCATCTTTTAAATATTTAATTGAGTTAAAGTTTTCTTCTTCAATTTGTTTTAAAATTCTCTCTTTTGAGATAGCATCCATTTGGATATGTGTTGCCCCTGGAATTGAAGAGAAGTCATTTTTTACAGATTGTACTATACTATCTTTATCAATTCCTGTTTTACCCATTAATGCAATTGCTATTAAATATGCTTTATTATGATTACCTATAAAATCTAAAACAGTTAAATATTCTTTATCTTCACACTTACGTAAACCGCGTCCTAATTGTTGAATAAATATTATTGGTGAATTAGTAGGACGTAACAAAAGAACTCTGTTAATTGAAGGTATATCAATTCCTTCATTAAAAATATCAACTGTAAAGATTACTTCTAAATTGCCCTTATTATCTTCTAGTTCTTTAATAGCTATTTCTCTTTTAGAAATAGAATCATCACCTGTTAGAACTAAAGATTTAATTCCTTTTTTATTAAACTCTTCTGCCATATAAAAAGCATGATCTTTATTTACACAAAAAGCAATTGTTTTACTTTTTTCTCCATCATGACCGTAAAAATTCATTTTTTCAATAATATATTCAACTCTTGAATTACATATATAATCAATAGTAGACTACTATATATTAAAAGTATTTCATTTTGTGATGTTTTTAACATAATGATAAAATATAGATTACTATTAGAAAAAATAATTTTATTGATATTTCAGCAATTAAATCTAAAATAAAACATATATTTAAGATTAGCCCTGTTATAATCCATTAG
Source organism: Campylobacteraceae bacterium (assembly GCA_013215915.1). GTDB lineage: Bacteria > Campylobacterota > Campylobacteria > Campylobacterales > Arcobacteraceae > NORP36. The sequence goes on from JABSON010000255.1 coordinate 984, forward strand.
TTAGAATAAGGGAAATATAGTTTAATGATAAGAAGAAAGAAGAAGTTTAATTTTATTGATTTATTTGCAGGTGCAGGTGGTTTTGCAGAAGGATTCTATCAAGAAGACTTTAATGCTTTATCTCATATAGAATTTGACAAATATGCATGTGATACTTTACAAGAACGAATGAAGTTTTATGGTTATTCAAATAGTGAAATAAATAATATTGAACCAACAGATATAACTAATGAAAATATTATTGATATTATTGATGTAGGGGTTGGTACAAATAATGTTGACGTTATCATAGGAGGTCCTCCTTGTCAGTCTTTTTCATCGCAGGGTAAAGCACGTGATAAAAATGGAATGAAAAATGATCCACGTAATTATTTATACGAAAGTTATATTAAAATATTAAATCATTATCAACCAAAGTTTTTTGTTTTTGAAAATGTTAGTGGAATATTATCTACTAAAATTAATGGAAAATTAATTATTAATGATATTTTTAAGGATATGAAAGAGAATTATAATATTCTTGAAGATAAAATGGATATTATTATAAATGCTTCCGATTTTGGAGTTCCTCAAGAAAGAAAAAGAGTTATTATAATTGGTGTGCATAAAGATATAAAAAAAGATTTTAATATTAATGCATTAGATCTTTATAATGATTTAAAAATAATTTCTAAAAAACAAAATACAACTACTGTATTTGATGCAATATCTGATTTACCAAAATTATTTCCAGGTGAAGGTACTGATATTATAGACCATAAACCTTCAGTTCTAAATGAATATTTATCTAGTCTAAGAAAGAAAGATGAAAAAATAATTACTAACCATAGATCCAGAAATCATAATAAACAAGATAGATTAAGATATAAATATATGAGTGAAAATAACTGGACTCTATCTGAGTTATATAAAAATGTTCCAAGTTTAGTTCATGAAAAAAAACGATTATTCAATAACAGTTATGTTGTTCAGAATTATAATCGTCCATCTAAAACAATAATTGCACATTTGTATAAAGACGGTAATCAATTTATTCATCCTGATCATACACAAGAGAGAACATTCACTTCTAGAGAAGCAGCTAGAATACAATCTTTTCCTGATAACTTTGTATTTCCATGTTCAAGAACTCAACAATATAAACAAATTGGAAATGCAGTTCCACCTTTATTAGCAAAACATATTGCTAGTGTATTAAAAAAATATTTAAAAAAGATATATAAAAATGATATTTAAAAATGTAAATAAATTAGAGACTTTGAGTGAAAAAAAGTTTTTTATAGAAAAAATTAATATAATAAATGAATTAATAAAGAAATATTGTAGAAAAGAAAATATAAATTATAATGAAATTATTATTTCAGAAAAAGTAGTTTTAGAAGAACTAAAGAAAATCGGGATTTTAGATAATCTAAAAGATTTTATTATGCTAAAAAAGATTGTGAAAAATGAATATAATGATTTATTAATAAGTTTAACTTTTTACTCAAATAATAAAAAAAATACAAATAATATATTAAAAAATTTTTATAATAGTTATAGAAAATTAAAACAAGAAGAAAGTAAAAAGTCTTCAAATCCAAAAATTATTGATTTATTTTGTGGTGCAGGTGGATTTAGCTGGGGCTTTGTAAGAGAAGGATATAAAATTGAACTTTCAAATGATATTGAACCAGTAGCAATTGAAACCTATAAATTTAATCATCCAGATTTAGAATCACATAAAATTTTAAGTGGTGATATTAAAGAAATTGTTAATAATATAGAAGATCATATAAAAACGGATATAGACGTAATTATAGGTGGACCTCCTTGTCAATCATTCAGTGCGGCAAATCAACAAAGAGTTATAGATGATCCAAGAAATATACTTTATAAATATTATGTAAAAGCAGTAAAAAGAGTAAGGCCAAAGTTTATATTAATGGAAAATGTTAGAGGTATGTCTAAAGTTGCGGATCAAGTTGTTGAAGATTTTAAAAAAATTGATTATGATGTAAAATATAAATTATATGATTCAAGTGATTTTTCAGTAGCCCAAAAAAGAGTTAGATTAATTTATATTGGAGTTAGCAATGAATTTGCAAAAGAAAAAAATATATCTCCAGACTCATTAATGAAAGAAATTGAAGATGAATTAAAAAATAAAAAAAGATTTGTATTGAAGGATGCATTATCAAATATAAAACCTTTAACTTGTCCAAGTGTAAAAAATAAAACAGAAATTGATTGTGATCTTTCAGGAAAAAAGATAGATATAAATTTATATAAAAATAAATCTAATGAATATATAAAACTTATTAATGAGAATAGAAAATTAGATTTTGTATTCAACCATAAAGCAAGATATCAAAATGAAAATAATCAGAAAATTTATGCTACTTTAATGCAAGGAAAAGATTCTACATGTGAGACTATCCGTGATATAATGCCATACAGCCATAGAAATCATGTATTTAAAGATAAATATTTCAAACTAATAGAAAATATTCCTTGCCGAACCATAACTGCCCATATGAAAATGGATTGTCATTCTCATATTCATCCAACTCAAACAAGAAGTTTAACACCTAGGGAAGCAGCTAGAATTCAATCATTTCCAGATGATTATTTATTTTTAGGAGCTTATTTAAAAACATATATGCAAATTGGAAATGCCGTTCCTCCTCTTATGTCTCAAGTATTTGCGAAAGTATATAAAAATTATTTAATTTAAATATTAATTTAATGACTAATTTAGATTATATTATTTTAATTAAAAATTAGTTTCATAACTTGTATGTTAGTATTTAATGACTAGTTATTATTTACTTTTATTCATACAAGTATTTATATGATTTCCAAATTAAATAATTATTTAATGATTATTTAGATAAAATCAATAACAATTTATGATTTATATGGATA